>JAXEEE010000090.1:0-4381 GCA_034104265.1 Eubacteriales bacterium
GCCTCAGCTGCAGCCCGTTCTGGAAAAGTACGGCTTCGCCAACTGGGAAGAGCTGAAGGCTTACAACAACAGCAAGGGCGTGGACGCCTACGCCATCGTCGAGGGCATCCAGCCCATCTGCTTCGAGAACGCCGTCTGGGCGTACACCCTCGGCGCGGGCATCGCGCTCGCCAAGCACTGCACCAACGCCGCGGACGCCTCCGAGGCCATCGGCGAGGGCATCCAGGCCTTCTGCATCCCCGGCTCCGTGGCTGACCAGCGTCAGGTTGGTCTGGGCCATGGCAACCTGGGCGCCATGCTGCTGGACGAGAAGACCGAGTGCTTCGCCTTCCTGGCCGGCCACGAGTCCTTCGCCGCCGCCGAGGGCGCCATCGGCATCGCCCGCAACGCCAACAAGGTGCGCAAGAATCCCCTGCGCGTCATCCTGAACGGCCTGGGCAAGGACGCCGCCATGATCATCTCCCGTATCAACGGCTTCACCTATGTGCAGACCAAGTACGATTATCTGTCTGCCGACGTGAAGGAAGACCATGCGCTGACCATCGTCAATGAGACCAAGTACTCCGACGGCGAGCGCTCCAAGGTTCGCTGCTACGGCGCGGACGATGTGCGCGAGGGCGTGGCCATCATGTGGCATGAGGGCGTGGGCGTGTCCATCACTGGCAACTCCACCAACCCCACCCGCTTCCAGCATCCCGTGGCCGGCACCTACAAGAAGGAAATGATCGAGGCCGGCAAGAAGTACTTCTCCGTGGCCTCCGGCGGCGGCACCGGCCGTACCCTGCATCCCGACAACATGGCTGCCGGCCCTGCCTCCTACGGCATGACCGACACCCTGGGCCGTATGCACTCCGACGCCCAGTTCGCCGGCTCCTCCTCCGTGCCTGCGCACGTGGAGATGATGGGCCTGATCGGCATGGGCAACAACCCCATGGTCGGCGCGACCGTGGCTGTGGCCGTGGCCGTGGAAGAGGCGCAGAAGTAAGGTTTCTCCTCCCGTTTTTCAGGAACCTCCTCAGCAATGGGGAGGTTCTTTTTGTTATCCTGCATTTTGCGGCTGATATTCTCCACGACATGCCCCGCGTCGCAAGGAAAACACCCTTCCCGTGTTGAATACTGCCACACAGACGCTGCCTGTGTTCCTACGCGGCGCAGGCCCACCCGAGAGGAGCATGATTCGCATGGAGATGCACACGCTGGCCTTCACGCCGGTTTCCGCGGCAAACGCGCCCGTTGCCATCGGCGCACAGGCCAACGGCGATGAAATCGGCGCGACGGCCCATCACCTCATCCGCGACGGAAGGCCCTGGTACCCCGTCATGGGCGAGTTCCACTACTCCCGCTATCCTGCGGAGGAATGGCCCATCGAATTGCGCAAGATGAAGGCCCTGGGCGTGCAGGTGGTGGCGACCTATGTGTTCTGGATTCACCATGAAGAGGAGCAGGGTGTCTGGCGGACGGATGGCAGCCTTGATCTGCGGCGCTTCCTGCTGGATTGTCAGCAGGCCGGGCTGGAGGTGCTGCTGCGCATCGGCCCCTGGGCCCATGGCGAATGCCGCAACGGCGGCTTCCCGGACTGGCTGCAGCATGATACGTCCATCCGGGCCCGCACGGATGATCCCCGGTACCTGGCGCTGGTAAAGGGGCTGTTCGCCAACATCTACCGCAGTGCGGAGGGCCTGATGTACAAGGACGGCGGGCCGGTCATCGGCGTGCAGCTGGAGAACGAATACGGCCACTGCGGCGGCGAGAGCGGCGGCAGCGGGCTTGTCCACATGATGACGCTGAAACGCCTGGCGGTGGAGGCGGGCTTCCGGGTGCCGATTTACACGGCCACGGGCTGGGGCGGCGGCAATGTGGTGGACGGCGAGATGCTGCCGGTGATGGGCGGCTACGCCGACGCGCCCTGGGATCGCAGCCTGTCTCCCCTGCCCGCCAGCCCCAACTATCTGCTGCTGCACGCCCCCAACGATCCCCTGATCGCCAGCGACTGGCAGCAGGGCAGCGAGTGCTTCACCTACCGCGTGGCGGACTGGCCCTATCTCACGGCGGAGCTGGGCGGCGGCATGCAGTGTACCTTCCACCGCAGGCCCCTGATCAGCGCCAGGGACACCAGCGCCATGGCCCTGTGCCGCCTGGCCACTGGGGCCAACCTGCTGGGGTACTACATGTTCCACGGCGGTACGAACCCCATGGGCATCCGTACCTCCCTGCAGGAAAGCACCGCCACCGGCTCCTACACGGACGTGCCTGTTCGCACCTATGATTTCCAGGCGCCCTTAGGGGAAGCCGGCGGGCTCCATGAAAGCGCCTATGAGCTGAAGGCCCTGCACCTGCTCGTCGCCGACCGGGGCGAGAGCCTGGCGGGCTCCATGTGCCATTACCCGGCGAACTCGGTGACCGACGCGGAAAACACCACCGATCTACGCTGGTGCGTCCGCTTCAACGCCGATACCCGGGAGGGCTTCCTGTTCATCAACAACCACCAGCGGCTGCGGGTCATGGCCGACCACAGGGACGTAATGTTCACCATCCAGGCAGGGGATGCGACCTTCACCCTGCCGCCCATGGACATCCCCGGCGGCTTCTGCGGGGTGATCCCCTTCAACCTGCGGGTGGGCGATCGTCGTCTGCTGACCACCAACGCCCAGCTGCTCTGCACGGTGCAGGGCATACCGGTACTGTACACCCAGCCCGGGCAGGAGCCGGTTCTCCACTGGGACGGCCCCGCGCCCGAGGTGATCCTGCTGACCGCCGGGGAGGCCCTGCACGCCTGGCGCGCGGGGGATCGGCTGATCCTAAGCCCGGCCTGCATCCTGCCCGACGGCGAGGGCCTGCTGGCATTGTCGGACAGGCCGGAGGTTACGGCGGAGGCGCTCCCCGGGCATGAACGGCTCTTTGCCCGGACGGAGGCGGTGCATGTTGCTGCGGACTGCGCGGAAATCAGCCGGGACGGGGACTGCGCGGTGTACCGAGTGGCCATCGGGGAAATTCCGGCGGAAAGGGTGGACGATGTGCTGCTGCACCTGGACTTCACCGGCGATCACGCGAACGTGTACCTGGACGGCGTGCTCATTGCCGACTGGTACACCACCGGCCAGCCCTGGCTGCTGGCGTTGAAGCGTCACGGCTATCCCCGGACGCTGGAGGTTCGCGTGTACCCCGTGACCAGGCCCACCTACTTCGAGATTCCCGTGCCCGAGGGTATGGCGCTTCATCATGTTTCCGCCAGCGCCCGGTATCTGCTGCCCCTGACAGCACAAGATTGACCCATCTTCATCATGACAGGAGGTAATCCCATGTCCTGCTATCTGTTTGTCCACTTCACCGGCGAGGGCGAGCCCGACGGTGAGCAGATCTACTTCTCCGTCAGCCAGGACGGCCTGCGCTGGCAGGATCTGAACCAGGGTCAGCCCGTGCTGCGCTCCCCCCTGGGGGATCTGGGCGTGCGCGACCCCTTCCTGGTGCGCCATCCGCAGACTGGCCGGTTCTACCTGATGGCCACGGATCTGTGCATGTACCGCCGCCGTGACTGGCGCGAGGCGGAGCATCACGGCAGCCGCGCGCTGATCGTGTGGGAGTCTGACAACCTGACCGACTGGTCAGAGCCCCGCCGGGTGGAGGTGGGCGCGCCGGAGGCTGGCTGCGTCTGGGCCCCGGAGGCCATCTGGGATGCGGAGGAAGGCGCGTTCCTGGTGTTCTTTGCCTCCATGACCCGCCTGCCCGGGGAGGAGCAGCCCAAGCAGCGCATCTATGCCGTGCACACCCGGGATTTCACGGAGTTCACCCCGGCCCGGGTGTATGCCCAGGCGGAGAACCACCTCATCGACACCACCATCGTGGCGGATCAGGGCTGGTACTACCGCTTCACCAAGGACGAGACCACCAAGAAGATCCTGATGGAGCGCATGCGCAGCCTCCACGGCACGGCGGAAGCCATGCCCTGCGACACCCTGTCGAACCTGCCCGGTGTGGAGGGCCCGGAGTGCTATCAGCTGCCGGACGGCCGCTGGTGCCTGATTGTTGACCAGTTCAGCAAGGGGCTGGGGTACCTGCCCATGGTGACGGATTCCCTGGCCTCCGCGGATTTCCGCATCCTGGCCGGCGGGGATTACGACTTTGGCCGCACCAGGAAGCGTCACGGCGGAGTCATTGCCATTGACCGGGCGCAGTACGAGCAGCTGCTGGCCCGCTTTACCTGAGGACGCTGCTGTCGCAAACACACACAGCCCCGCCGGAGGATTGAACTGTTCTAAGTAAAACGGACAGTGAAAAAAGCCCCTAATCGTAGAATATCTCAGCCGGACGCAAGATTTCGCGTTCGGCTATTTTAGTCTCATTCTTTCGTTGTTATAGTAGTCGATGTAATCGTGGACAAGCA
>JAXEEE010000091.1:0-15872 GCA_034104265.1 Eubacteriales bacterium
AGTGGTACCTGGACAATAAGGAATGGTGGCAGGAGATCATCTCCGGCGAATATCAGCAGTATTACCAGAAAATGTACGGCAACAGGTGAGCGGAGGGAGAGCATGAAGGTACTGGTGACGGGTGCGGCGGGCCGACTGGGCGCGGCTGTGGTGCGCTGCCTGCGGGACAGGCGGATGGACTGCCTGGGCGTGGACAGGGAGGACTTTGACGTGCGGGACGGCGCGGCGGTGCATCGTGCGGTGCAGGCGTATCGCCCGGACGCGATCATCCACTGCGCGGCCTATACCGATGTGGAGCAGGCCGAGACGGAGCCGGAGAAGTGCGCCGAGGTCAACGGCATGGGCACGCTGAACATGGTGCGTGCGGCCCTGGCGGTGGACGCGAAGCTGATGTATATCTCCGACAGCACGGTGTTCTCCGGGGAGGGCCAGCAGCCTTGGGAGGCCGCGGAGCGTCCCAACGCCCGCAGCGTGTACGGCCTGACCAAGGCCCAGGGCGAGGAGGCCATCTGCAGTCTGATGACCCGGTATTTCATTGTCCGCACCACGTGGCTCTACGGCGGGGAGGACGACGATTTCGTCCGGCAGATCACCGCCATGGCCAACGGCCGCAACGAGATTGCCGTGTCCGGCACGGAGACTTCCACCCCCACGCTGATCCCCGAGCTGGCGCAGCGGCTGTGCGACATCATCGCCACGGAGCGCTACGGCGTGTACCATGCCGTGAACGAGGGCTATTGCTCCCGGGCGGAATGGGCCAGGAGCATCCTGCGTCTGACGGGCTCCCGCAGCACGGTGCGCCCGGTGAACGCTCCCTGGGTGGCCAAGATGCCCCTGAACGGGCGGCTCAGCACCGCCAGCCTGGCGCAGGGCGGATTCGACCGCCTGGCGAACTGGGAGGACGCCTTGACCCGTTACCTGACCAGCGAACGCTGACAAAGCATGCGCGGCCTGCTTCCCGAGGGAGGCGGGCCGCTTTTTTGATGCCTGTGGATAACTTTTCTTTCGGCTGGTTCTGACGGAATTCCTGCAGGGCGGCCTGCGCATGGATGGGCCATGGCGCTGCAGGGGCGAATAGCCACCGCATCGGACAATGACAGGCCAGGGAATCATACAAATCCATGAATAAAATTCCACAGCCTGTAAAAAAAGCAAGACAAATCCGCGGCGAAATCCGACAAAAACAGCCGCGGAAAAGACGTATCTGCCGGGGAAAAGTCTGTGGAAGACGCTTGTGGAAAACCTGTGGAAAATGTGGATAAGTCCGGGAAAATATCGAAAATCAAGGGCTGTAGGGCTGTGCGGCTGTGGATAAGCCTGTGGACAGTGTGGATGAAGCGATCCTTTGCCCACAGGCTGAAAATGCAGGAGACTGCATTTTTCCCGCAGCCGCTATGCAGCAGAAAACGCCATACCAGATGATCCATGCCCGGGGAAACGGGCGCAGCCATGCAGCGCGCGGCTGTTCTGCGGGGCGGGAAAGTAGCATAGCATGGCGGCAGGAGGTGCGTAGCATGGGCGGCAAGGGCGGGCGATGGCTGGCGGCGGCGGTGATCGCGGTGCTGCTGCTGGGGACAGTGGCGGCAGTGCTGGCGGCGAACAAGGCCGGAGCGGGGCGGAAGCAGACCATGCCCGTTCCGGCGGAGGCTGCGCGAACCCCGGAGCCCCTGCCGCTGACGGGGTGGGTGATCCTGGTGGATCCCGGCCACGGGGGCTACGACGGTGGTGCACGGGCGCGGATCAGCGGTATCTGGGAGAAGCACATCAACCTGGCCGTGGCCCTGGAGGTCGAAAAAAGCCTCGCCGCCCGGGGCGCGTCGGTGGTGATGACGCGCCGGGAGGACGAGGACTTGTGCGAGGCGGAGCGGCCCGCGTCGCTGACGAAGAAGCGTCAGGATATGGAAAACCGCGTGGCCATCGCCGTAGCGAACCACGCGGACATGGTGCTGTCCATCCACATGAACGAGTACCGGGACAGCCGCGAATCCGGCCCGCAGGTGTTCTACCGCCAGGGTGCGGACGCGGGGCGGCTGCTGGCCGGATGCTTGCAGGAGGCGCTGATTGCGCAGTTGGCGCCCGCCCGGGAGCGGCAGGCCATGGCGGGGGATTACTTCATCCTGCAGCTGGAGGTGCCCTCCGCGCTGGTGGAGTGCGGATTCATCTCCAATGCGGCGGAGGAGAAGTTGCTGCTCACTCCGGCGTATCAGGCGAAGTTGGCGGAGGCCATTGCCGAGGGCGCGGCAGCCTACGCCGCGCTGCGGCCGAAGGATGCGAATGTGCCGTGAGGCTTCAGCCGTTTATGAAGGTGAAGACCTCCCAGTCCCGGGTGGAAAAGGCGGCATAGTTCCCCTGGGTATAGCCGCGGATCACGCTTTCCCAGAAGGCCCGGGCGGCATGGTTGTTCAGCAGGGCGGAGACCTCCCATCCGCCGGGGAAGCGGTCGAAGACCTGCCTGGCGGCTGCCCGGCCTACGCCCTGCCTGCGGTATTTCTTCATGACGAAGAACTCCGCGATGCAGTGGGGCCTGGGCAGGTCCGTGTACTCGCAGCAGGAGCGGATCAGCGCCAGCCCCGCCAGCTTGCCGTCCACCCGGATGAAAAAGGGATACCGGCCTGCCTCGTTCCAGTAATCGTCGATGTGGGCATAGCCGTAGTAGCCGTATTCGCTGATATCCTCGCCGGTGAATTCCGAGAAGTCGTAGCTGTTCAGCTCCATCATCTGCGTGAGGACGGACTTCTGCTCGATGCGGATGGGGTCAAGGGTGACGGTCATTGTCCGCGAACCTCCTGCGTGTCGATGCCGTTGGCCTTCAGTCCCCTGAGGAACGCCTCGGGCAGGGGGGCGGTGAAGGTCATGCGCTGACCGGTGGTGGGGTGGGTGAAGCTGAGCGAATAGGCGTGGAGCATCAGCCGGGGCACCTTCGCGCCCTTTGGGCTGCCGTAGATGGGGTCGCCGCAGACGGGATGCCCCGTGTGCTTCATGTGCACGCGGATTTGGTGCGTGCGCCCGGTGAGGATATGCACGTCCAGCAGCGTCACGCCCCGGCCCCGGTCAAGCACCGTCCACTCCGTCACGGCCTCCCGGCCCTCAGGATCCACAGCCATCTTCTTGCGGTCCTTTTTGCTCCGGGCGATGGGGGCCTCGATGCGACCACTGTCCTCCTTCACGATGCCGTCCACCAGGGCGCGGTAGTGCTTCTCCATCAGCCGATCCTGCAGCTGACGGCTCAGGGCCAGCTGGGACGCGTCATTCTTGGCCACCAGCAGCAGCCCGGAGGTGTCCTTGTCCAGCCGGTGGACGATCCCTGGGCGCAGCTCGCCCCCGATGCCCCCCAGGCTGTCCAGGTGATGCAGCAGGGCGTTGACCAGGGTGCCGTCCTCGTTGCCGGCGGCGGGATGCACCACCATGCCGCAGGGCTTGACCACCACGGCCAGGTCGTCGTCCTGATAGAGGATGGTGAGGGGGATGTCCTCGGCCTGGGGAATGGCGGGCTTTGGCGCGGGGATGGTCAGGCGCACGGTCTGATGAGGGGCGGGCTTGGCGCTGGTTTTGGTTTCGGGTCTGCCGTCCACGGTAACCTGCCCCTCGTCCATCAGCGCGGCCACCCGGCTGCGGGTCAGGCCGCTGTGCTGGGCCAGCAGCACGTCGATGCGGCGGCCGTCCCCGGTACATTCGATGATCTGCTCATTGGTCTGCATGGCGCGTATCGCTCCAGTCTTTGGGATTGAACAGCAGGGATGCGGCCATCAGCACGCACCCCACGGTGAGGGCCGCGTCCGCCACGTTGAAGATGGCGAAGCGGAACAGCAGCACCTCGAACATATCCACCACATAGCCGAGGAGGAGGCGGTCGATCATGTTCCCTGCCGCGCCGCCCAGCATCAGCATGGCGGCCACCGAGGGCAAAGGCCCCAGGCGGTAGCGGCGCAGGGCCAGCAGCCCCAGGACGATCACCGCCGCCGAGATCAGCCCCAGCAGCCAGCTGCGGCCGCTGAGCAGGCTGAAGGCCATGCCGGTGTTCTCTGCGTAGGTGAAGGCCAGTACCCCGGGTATCAGGGGGAAGGTTGCCTGCAGGCGGCAGGCCAGGTATTTGACGGCCTGATCCGCCGCCAGGACAAGCAGCGCGATCCAGCCATAGCGTCGAATCATGCGTTTCTACTCCAATCTGCTTTGCACAATGGCCACAATTTGCGCCAGAAAATCCCCGATCACCGGGAGATTCCGCTGGGCCAGGGCCTGCAGCAGCACCACCAGCACCGCGCCCAGGATGGTGAAGCCCACGGCCATGCCCATCCCCCGGAACAGCCCGGAGACAAACTGCGTGCGCATCAGCCGCCGGGTGTCCTGCACATAGCGCAGGTATTCCGTCAGCTGCAGCTGCTCCAGGACGCGCAGGTGCTCCTCCATTCTTTTCGCCATCAGGCGGCTGCTTTCCTTCATGCCATGCCCCTCCCGACTCCTGTTACACAGTCTGCCGGATGGGGAGGGGTTTCATGCGCAAAAGGCGCGATGGCCGCGGCTCTCATGAAGCTTTAACTTGCCGCAGGCAGGTAAATATGGTATACTTTTCGCATCCCCTTAAGCAGGATCGAGGAGGTATCATGAAGCCGGCAACGAAAACTATTCTGAACTTCGCGCTGATTTTCGGCACGCTGGCTGTGGTGATCCTGATTGGTGTGAACGGTCAGGAGATGACCGGCGCGGTGGAGGCGCTCCGCTCCATCGGTCCGAAATGGATCGCCCTGTGCGCGCTGTCCTACCTGGCCTGCCTGTCCTTTGATTCGTTGAGCCTGTATTATTTCCTGCGCCGCCAGGGGCAGCGCATCACCTTCCGCTACGCCATGTTCGTCACGGCTGTGGGCTCGTATTATTCCAACATCACCCCCGGCGCCACCGGCGGCCAGCCCATGCAGGTCTATTACCTGACCAAGCGGCAGATCCCCATCGGCATCGGCACCTCTGCGCTGACGGTGAAGTTCTTCTGCTTCCAGTTCATGCTGGCGGTGATCGGCACCGTGCTGTGGATCGCCAACGGCCCCTTCATCCAGGAGCAGGTGGGCGCAAGCATGTGGATCCTGATTCTGGGCTACGTGTACAACTGCTTCTCTGTGGTGATGGTGGTGCTCATGGCCACGAACAAGCGCCTGGTGCGCTTCCTGATCCGCCTGATCATCCGCCTGGGTGCGAAGATCCGCCTGTGCAAGAACCCCGACGCCTCCATGCGCAAGTGGGAGGAAGTGCTGAACAATTTCCATGACAGCATCATGCTGCTGATGGGCCGCCCGGTGGACCTGATGCTGCAGATGCTCTTTGCCTCGGGCCAGCTGCTGAGCCTGATGGCGGTGATCTTCTTCGTGTACCACGCCTTCCGCCTGCAGGGCGTAAGCTATGGCCAGCTGACGGCCCTGGGCGTGATGCTCTACACCTCTGCCGCCTACACGCCCCTGCCCGGGGCCTCCGGCGCGCAGGAGGGCGTCTTCGCGCTGTACTTCGCCCAGGTGTTCCCCGACGGCATCCGGCTGATGGCGCTGCTTCTGTGGCGGTTCTTCACGTATTACCTGTCGCTGATTGTGGGCGCGGTGATCACCCTGGGCCACGGGATTCAGCAGGCCCGCCGCCGCCACAGCCTTGACAAAGGCACCTGAGTCCGGTATAATATTCCTGTTTCCATGAAGGAAGCCTGCGGGCATGAAGCCCGGCTTTCTTCATGGTATTTTTTTATGATGAGGGAGACCATTGCCATGAAAAAGACACAGGTAACCCGGATGGTGATTGCCGCGGTGCTGCTGGCCGTGGGCATGATGCTGCCCCGCTTTCTGGGCGGGGTACAGGTGCTGGGGCAGACCATCAGCCCGCTGCACATTCCCGCGCTGATCGCCGGGCTGACCCTGGGCGGAGCCTGGGGCTGCGTGGTGGGCGCGCTGATTCCCCTGCTCAGCTGCCTGCTGGGCATGCCCCCGCTGCCCATCGCGCTGCCCATGGCCTTTGAGTGCGCTGCCTACGGCCTGCTGGCGGGGCTGCTTTATCCCGCGCTGCGCCGGGCGCTGAAGAAGGACAACCACCTGCCTGCCATCCTGATCACCCTGGTGATCGCCATGGTGGGCGGCCGGCTGGTGGGCGGTGCGGCCAAGGCCCTGCTGCTGACCTTCGGGGCCATCACGTCGAAGGCGCCCTTCACCATGGCGGCGTTCATCAGCAGCTACTTCGTGGGCACGGCGGTGGGCGCGGTGATTCACCTGATTGTGGTGCCGGCGGTGGTGCTGGCCCTGGAGAAGGCGAAGCTATCCCCGGCGGCCCAGGCGGTCAGGGCATAAGCAGGGGCAACAAAACAGCGTCCGTGTGCGCATGCATGCGGACGCTTGCTTTTTTCTTTTGGGGATGGCCCGCCTGCTGTGCGGAGGGCGTTACAGCCCATCCTCCACAAAGTGCACGGGATACATGTCCCAGTACCTGCGGTAGACCCTGTGTTCATGGCCGTCCAGGTTCAGCTGGTACATCCGGAAATGCACCGGGATGTCCTTGGGCTGCCACTGCTCCAGGTAGGTGTAGCAGTAGCGCATGCCCAGCCGCTGCATCACCCGCCCGCTGCGGGGATTGTGCACATCGTGGGTGGCGGTGATCCAGGGAATGCCCTCCTGCCGCATCCGTTCAATCACCGCCCGGGCGGCCTCGGTGATGATGCCCTGTCCCCACCAGGCCCTTCGCAGGCCGTAGCCCAGGTCATGGCTGTCCTCCGTGCTGGCCCAGACGTAGCCGATGGGCACGTTGTCCTCCTTCAAGCACACGGCCCAGGCGCAGGACTCCCCCCTGCCGGTAACGGTCAGCAAACCGCTTGTCATAGAAGGCCCGGGCTTCCTCCGCGTTTTTCAGCGGAAACCAGGGGAGGAACCGGTTGATGGCCTCATCGCCGAAGATGGTCAGGACGGCCTCCAGGTCATCCTCGGTGAAGCGGCGAAGGATCAGGCGTTCCGTTTCCAGGGCTGGCGTGTTCATGGCGGAGCCTCCTGTGGATCGTGGGGGAGGTGCTATTTCGAGGCGTCGCTGCCTATTTCCAGGCACCACCGGGCAATCTCATCAATGAGCGCGGCGTCCACATGGCCGTAGGGAATGCGGATGGTTCCCTTGTCCGTTTTGTATCCCTGCAGCGCCTGGGAAAAATGCGCTACAGCAGATGGCCCCGGATACAGGCCGATGTGCTTCTGTGATGCGGCAAAGTGAATGATGTTTCGCTCCTGCCAGTAGGTCGGCATGCTCCAGGAAATGCGCTCTTCCGCATTCGGCAGCGCGCGTCGAAGAATCTGGCGGATACAGCGCAGATCAGCCTGCTTGTCCTCATCCTGATGAAGGATATATTCGTCAATGGTTCGCGGCTTTTCGCCGCAGTAGTGGCTCTGGCCGGTTTTCTGGAATGCTCTGCCGCATTTCGGACACGTCCACATGCTCCGTTCCCTCCGCTATCATGCAGTTTGCCTGTATGCCCATCCTACCATCAATGCGTCCGGAACACAAGAACAGCCATGGCAGGTCAGTGCTGCCATGGCTGTCCAAAGGATGATGCCTGGGAATGCGCAGGGCTTACCGGTCGAAGTGCCGCCAGAAGGCGCGGAATTCCGCCTCGGTCACATCGCCGACGCTGGCAAGGATGTCCCAGCTTTCGCCCCGCCAGGCGTAGTGGATGCGGGTGGGGGCATAGCCGCAGCGCAGGTAGAACTGCCGCCGCCGGAGCCGCTGGGCGTGGTTGGGGGCGGCGGGATCCTCCGCCTCCACATCGGCGATGATGCGTACACCGGGCTTGCGTTCCCGCAGGAGCAGCAGGGCCTGTGCGCCAATACCCCGGCCGCGCATGTCCTCCTCCACGGCGAAGAACATGATGTGGGTGACGTCCTGCCAGCTCAGCAGGCTGATGAAGCCGCAGAGGGTGTCGCCCTCATGGATGGCCAGGAAGTCCCGGCTGCCGTCCCCGGGGTCGAAGAGGAACGCCGCCGGAAGCCGCTCATTCTCCGGGAAGGCCCGGGCCATGAGGGCCATCACCCGGGGCAGGTCGGGGTGACCAGGGGTCAGGGGCGTGAGGGACAGGGTCATTCCTCCGCCTCCCCGGCCTCGTCGTACCACTCCAGGAAGGTGTGCTCCTGCCCGCGCCACTTGCAGCCGGGCATGGTGTCCAGGCTCACGGCGTGGATGCTGTTGAACACGCTCTTCTCCACATCGGGATTATGCTGACGCAGGGAACGCAGCAGCTCCTTGACCTCACGGCGCTTGGAGACATGCACGTCCCCGGCGGCACGCTCGGTGAGGCGGCAGGCGCAGTTGATGAAGGTCAGATCGTTGTAGCGGCACCAGGAGAGAATGTCGTCCTCATGAATGCAGTACAGGGGGCGGATCAGCTCCATGCCGGGGAAGTTCTTGCTGTGGAGCTTGGGCATCATGCCCTGCAGCTGTGCGCCGTAGAACATGCCCATGACGGTGGTTTCGATCACGTCGTTGAAGTGATGCCCCAGGGCGATCTTGTTGCAGCCCAGCTCCCGGGCCCGGTCGTAGAGGAAGCCCCGGCGCATCCGTGCGCACATGTAGCAGGGGTTGCTGGACATGTTGCTGGTCACGTCGAAGATGTCGCTCTCGAAGATGCGGATGGGGATCTCCATCAGCCGGGCGTTCTCCTCGATGCGGGCGCGGTTTGCCGGGCTGTAGCCGGGGTCCATGACGATAAACTCCTGCTCGAAGGGGATGAAGGTGTGCCGGTGCAATTCCTGCATCAGCTTGGCCAGGAGCATGGAGTCCTTGCCGCCGGAGATGCACACGGCGATTTTGTCCCCCGGCTGGATCAGCTCGTAGCGCTTCACCGCCACGATAAAGGGCTTCCACAATTCCTTGCGGAAGCGCTTGATGATGCTTCGTTCGATTTTCTCATTGGGGGTCAGGTCACGGGGCATAGGGGTCAGCTCCTTGTCTGGGCGGCCTGCTCCCGGTTGAAGCGGTCGGCGCCCTCGATGGCGTGGATCAGGTCGACAATCAGCGCGTTGTAGGGCGTGGCGATGCCATAGAGCTTGGCCTGCTCCACAATCGCGCCGTTGATGGCGTCAATCTCCGTCAGCACGCCCCGCTTGCGATCCTGGTACATGGAGGAATAGCCCGCGGCGGCGTTCTCGCACACCTGCCGCACGGAGGACAGCACCTCCCGCCGGTCAAAGTACGTGCCGTCCTCCTCCGCCACGTCCACGGCCTCGTAAATCAGCCGTTTGGCGAAGTCCCAGGCGTACTTGTCCTGAATCATGAAGCCGATGGGGGTCTCGGTGATGGCGGTGAAGGTATTGATGGACAGGTTCACGAACAGCTTGCTCCAGATCACCCGCTGGATGTCGTCGCAGATGTCCACCTCCAGGCCGCTGTCCTGAAGCGTCTGCGCCACCCTGGCCAGGTTCTCCTGGGCGTTGTGGTTGCTGCCGATGGTGGTGACGCCCGGGCCGCCGTGGCGGGTTCTGCCTTGGCCCAGGTTCACGGCGTTGTGCTTGCTGGTGCCGATGATAACGTTCTCCGGGGCCACGTAGCGGGCGATCTTCCGGTCGTTGCCCGCGCCGTTTTGCAGGGTCATGACGATGGTCTCCGGGCGGAAGAGGGCCTTGTTTTCCTCCAGCGCCTGGGCGGACATGGTGGACTTGACGAAGAGAATCACCAGATCCGCCGCCTCGCCGCACTGGCCGGAGAGGCAGGAGCGCACATGGGGATAGGCATGCTCTGTGCCGTCAGGCTCCACCACGGTGATGCCATGCCGGTTGATGGCCTCCACCTGGGGCGCGTAGGCGTCTACCAGGGTCACGTCGTTCTTCTCCGACAGGTACGCGCCGTACAGACAGCCCATGGCCCCCGCACCGATGACAACAATCTTCATGGATGCATCCACCTTTCTCATCATGGGATCTGTGTCATGGAAAAAACGAAGGCCTCACAGCCGGACTTGCTTCAGGTGTTTCATCACCAGGGTGGCGCATACGCCCGTAAGCAGGCCGCAGCCCAGCCCCACGGCGATCAGCAGCCCCATGTAGCCGATCAGCCCCGGCGTGCGGGTGATGAGCATGGCCAGGGCCACCTGGCCCACGTTGTGCATGGCTCCGCCCAGCATGCTCACCGCCACGGGGTGAACGCCCTTCATCCGGCTGAGCAGCGCCATCATGCCCACGCTGAGCAGCCCGCCGCACAGGGCGTAGGGCGCCGCGCCGAAGCCCGCGTACAGCGCGCTGGACAGAAGCACCTTCACCACCATCAGCCCGAAGGCCGTGGAAATGTCCAGCATGTAGATGGCGAAGATCAGCACGCCGTTGCTCAAGCCCAGCTTGATGCCGGGGATGCTGGCGTTCAGGGGGATCTGGTTCTCCACCAGGCCCAGCACCAGCATCAGCGCGGTGAGCAGCCCGCACAGGGCGATGCGCTGGGCCGCGTTACGTCGCTTCATGGGGACAGCCTCCTCCGGGGATCGGATCCGCCGTGCGCCACAGCATGAGAATCTCCCGATCCTCCGTGTCGCCCAGGGCGTAGTTGGTCTGTCCATGGAGATTCATGGTTGCCATGGGCAGGATCAGGTTGTAGTATTTCTCCCCGTGGACGATTTTCAGCCCCGGGGCCTGGGAAACCAGCTCGTCCGGCTCGTCGTAGGGGTCGAAGATGCCCACCCGGTGGCCCTCCAGCAGCTGGGTCAGCAGCACATAGTGCCGGTAATGCTCGCTCCAGCAGCGCACCACCGCCGCGCCGCCCTGCATGAGGCAGGTTTCCACCAGGCTCCCCGGAGCGATGACCGCGTCGTCCCCGTCCTGATAGGCCGCGCGGATGGGGAACTGGCACCCCTCCGCAAAGCCGTTCAGCCAGGAGCAGAGATAACGCATGGCTGCCCGGGAGGTGCCGCGCTTGCCGTGCTCGCCCTGCAGGAAGGTATCGTTGCACAGCGTCCAAACGCTCTTGACCAGGCAGGGGGGAAGCTCCTCCCGCTCATAGAGGAAGCGCAGGGCGTTGATCACGCTGGTGGGACCGCAGTCGTACTCGGTGGTTTGGGTGATGAGTCGGTTCTTCATGGGTACATACCTCGCTTATGTCAGGGAATTGCGGGGATCCAGCGCGTCCCGCAGGGCGTCGCCGACCAGGTTGATGCAGGTCACCAGCAGGATCACCGCCAGGCCCGCCGGCAGCCACAGCCAGGGCTTGGTGGTGAGGATGGACAGGGACTCCGCCCCGCCCAGCATGTTGCCCAGGGAGGGGGTGGGCGGCTGTACGCCCATGCCCAGGTAGCTCAGGGCCGCCTCGTCCAGGATGGAAATGGCGAAGACGCTGGTGGCGTACACCAGCACCGGGGCCAGGGTGTTGGGCAGAATCTCGGAAAAGAGGATATAGCGTCCGGGCATGCCCGCCGCCCGGCTGCTTTTGACAAAGTTGGTTTCCCTCAGGGACAGCACGTTGCCCCGCACCAGCCGGGCCACCCCCGGCCAGTCCACAAAGCCCAGGATCAGGATGATCGTCCACAGCCCGGGCTCAAAGATGGCCGCCGCCACCAGCACCAGCAGGATGTAGGGGAAGGACATGACCATGTCCGTGACCGACATGAGGGCCTTGTCCACCCAGCCCCCCACATACCCGCTGACCAGCCCCAGCGCCACGCCGATGACCGTGGAGATCACCGTGGCCAGGAAGCCCACCAGGAGCGAGGCCCGCATGGCATACAGCAGGCGGCTGAACACGTCCCGGCCCACCTGATCGGTGCCGAGAATGTGGGCCGCGTCCGGCCCCTTGGAGAAGCCGCCCGAGGGCTTGGTAGGAGCGTAGGGAGCGATCAGCGGTGCGAACACCGCCATGAGGATCAATGCCGTCAGCACAAAGAGGCTGACCACCGCCAGACGATGGCGGCAAAACCGCCGGAATACCGGCGTCCAGCCGGACGTAAGCATGGTCAACCCTCCTTTAATACTTGATGGTGGGATCCACCAGGGCGTAGACAATGTCCGTCAGCAGGTTGGCCAGGAGCACCACCACCGCCGACAGCAGGCACACGCCCATGATCACCGGGTAGTCGCGGCCCAGGATGGCGCTCATGGTGATCAGCCCCAGCCCCGGCCAGGAGAACACCTGCTCCACAATCACCGCGCCGCCGAAGAGCGTGGGAATCTGCATGCCGATCACCGTGACGATGGGCAGCAGCGCGTTGCGCAGGGCGTGCTTGTTGATCACCCGGAAGCGGCCGATGCCCTTGGCCCGGGCCGTGCGCAGGTAGTCCATCTCCAGAATTTCCAGCACCGCCGAGCGGATGTAGCGGATGTTGCTGCCCGCCACCCCCATCGCCAGCACCAGTACCGGCATCACCATGTGCCGGAGGATGTCCGTAACGCTGCCGTCCAGGCCGGGGGTGGTCATGCCCGAGGAGGGCAGCCAGCCCAGCCGCACCGTGAACAGGTAGATCAGCAGCAGCGCCATGAAGAAGCTGGGCACGCTGGAGAACACGAAGGATGTGGTGACCATGGCGTAGTCCCGCTTCTGGTAGCGGTGAACCGCGCTGTAGATACCCGCGGGAATGGCGATGAGCAGCCCCAACACCAGCGACGAGCCCATCAACAGGAGCG
Source organism: Eubacteriales bacterium (assembly GCA_034104265.1). Lineage (GTDB taxonomy): Bacteria > Bacillota > Clostridia > Christensenellales > Aristaeellaceae > UBA11524. The sequence goes on from JAXEEE010000091.1 coordinate 12,597, forward strand.
TGGGGCCGATGTGGCTGCCGATCATCTCCGCCACGGGCTGGTAGGTCTTGTAGGAATAGCCCAGGTTGCCCTGGAGGATCTCTCCCAGCCAGCCCAGGTACTGCTTCCAGATGGGCTGATCCAGCCCCCAGGCGGCGGCGCGCATGGCCTTCATGCTCTCGGTGACCTTGGGGCCGGTCATCATGTCGATGGGGCTGCCTGCCAGGTTCATCAGCAGAAAGTCGATGATGGTGATGCCCAGCAGCACCGGGATGGCCAGGAGAATCTTCTTGAGGATGTATTTCAGCATGCGGATTCCTCCTGCCGGAAGGCGCGGGCGCAGGCGGACAAATGGGTTCCGTCGCCGTCCACGGGGGTGAGGCCGGGATGAAGGCTGGCGCATTCCTCCCCGGCGAAGGGGCAGCGATCCCGGAAGGCGCAGCCGCCCCGGGCTGCGCTGTGGGCCTCGCCCGTCAGCGTCATGCGCCGGCGGTGGCGCTGGTCGTAGTCCGCCACGGGAGCCGCGTCCAGCAGCGCCCGGGTGTAGGGGTGGGCGGGGTGGCTGAAGAGCGTATCCGAGTCGCCGATCTCCACCACCCTGCCCATGTACATCACCGCGATGCGGTGGCTGACATAGTGTACCGCCCCCAGCCCGTGGCCGATGAACACGCAGGTCAGCCCCAGCTCCTGCTGGAGATCCCGCAGCAGGTTCAGGATCTGCGCCTGTACGGACACGTCCAGCGCGGACACCGGCTCGTCCAGGATGACCAGCTTCGGGTTCAGGGACAGGGCCTTGGCGATGCAGATGCGCTGCCGCTGGCCGCCGGAGAACTCATGGGGGTAGCGGTTCCGGGCAGCGGAAGGCAGCCCCACCAGATCGAGCAGCTCGTCCACCCGGCGGGAAACGTCAGCCCGGGGAACGACCTGGTGGTACAGCATGGGCTCGGAGAGAATGTCCGAAACCCGCTTGCGGGCGTTCAGGCTGGAGCCGCTGTCCTGGAACACCATCTGGAACAGGGGCCGCAGGGGACGCAAGTGCCGCTCGGGCAGGTTGTCGATGCGCTTTCCTTCCAGCAGCACCTGGCCGCTGTCCGGCCGCTCGAGGGCCATGATCAGCCGCGCCACCGTGGACTTGCCGCAGCCGCTTTCCCCCACAATGCCGAAGGTCTCCCCCCGCTGTACTGTGAAGCTCACCTCCTGCACCGCGGCGAAGCGGTCCCGTCGCAAAAGCGACCCGGCGGAGGCAGGGTAGGTCTTGGAGAGCGCGCGCACCTCCAGCAGGGGTTCGTGTTGTTCAGCCATGCTGCACCTCCCGGGCTTTCTCGCACCGCACCAGATGATCTTCCGTCAGCGGCGCGTAAAGGGGCTGCTTCCCGCAGTCCGCCGCGTAGGGGCAGCGGGGGGCGAAGCGGCAGCCCTCCATGCCGCTGTAATCCTCCGGCACCGCGCCGGGGATGGCATAAAGGCGGCGGCTCCGGTCGTCATGGATGCCGGGGACGGCCTGCATCAGCGCCCGGGTGTAGGGGTGGGCCGGGGACGTGAGCAGCGTGCGGGTGTCCGCCTGCTCCACGCACTGCCCGGCGTACATGACCACCACACGATCCGCCATTTCCGCTACCACGCCGATATCGTGGGTGATCAGCAGGATGGCCAGGCCGGTTTCGTCCCGCAGGGACTGCAAGAGCTGCATGATCTGCAGCTGAATGGTCACGTCCAGGGCGGTGGTGGGCTCGTCGGCAATGAGCAGCTTTGGCCGGCAGCAGAGCGCCATGGCGATCATGGCCCGCTGGCGCATGCCGCCGGAGAGCTGATGGGGGTACTTGCGCATCACGGCCTCCGCCTCCGGGATGCCCGTGCGCTCAAGCAGCGCCACGGCGCGTTCACGGGCTTCCGCCTTGGGCAGATGCTCATGGCGGCGCAGACCCTCGGTCAGCTGGTTGCCGATGGTGAACACCGGGTTGAGGGAGTACATGATGTCCTGGAAGATCATGGCCGCGTCCCGGCCGCGGATGCGGTCCAGCTGCTTCTCCGACATGGTCAGCAGCTCCTGGCCCCCAAAGCGGATGGATCCGCCGGTGACATGCCCCTGGCGGCTGAGCAGCCCCAGGATGGACAGGGCTGTGATGCTCTTGCCGCAGCCGCTCTCGCCCACCAGGCAGACGATCTCCCCCGGCGCGACGGAAAAGGACACCCTGTCCGTCTTCGGGACGCGCTTTCTGCCGCTGTCAAAGGCGATATCCAGATCCTTCACCTCAAGGATTGGCTCCAATACGCTCATGCCCTTTCACAGGTAAAATAGGGAAAAGCCTGCCCGGGGCCCAGCCCGCGGACAGGATGCCAGGCCCCTGCCCGGAAGCAGGGGCCTGGAAGAAGGATGGTTACTGCACGTCCCACTCGTGGACGTTGACGAAGGTGCCGAACACGTCCGGGGCGGCGTTCAGCAGGCGGTTGCTCACCACGCCCAGCTTGCTGACGATGTAGCAGGAGATCATGGGCACGTTCTCCTGCACGTCCCGGTTTACGGTCAGATAGGCGGCGCGGACATCCTCATCCTTGCTGGCAGACTGGGTGAGCAGGAGATTGTCCGCGACAGCATCGCTGCTGTAATGCGTCCAGCCACCCTCAGAGAGCAGCCACGCCATGTCGGTGTAGGGGTCCAGCAGGTTCAGCGTGTATTCCACGCTCAGCACATCGAAGTCACCGGAGCCGGCCACTTCCATCAGCATGGGCAGTTCCACGGTCTTGATGGTGATGTTCAGCCCGATGTCCTGCATGGTGGCGGCGATGTAGGCGGAAGCGTTGACGAAGGTGGCATCGCCGCTGTCCACATACCACGTCAGGTCAGCAGACGCGCCGTCGGCCACGGCAGCCTTCACCAGCTCGCGGGCCTTGTCGGGGTCATAGGCGGTCACGCCCAGCTCCTCGGAGTAGAAGGGAGACGCGGAGCAGAGGAAAGCATCGACAATTTCGCCATAGCCCAGCACCAGACCCTCCAGAATAGTCTGACGGTCAAGACCATAGGCCAGTGCCTGACGGATGCGCACATCGGTGACGCGCTGGGTGTTGAAGAACACGCACAGGTTGGTCGTAGGGGTGGCAGGCTTGGCATTGACATTGTTCAGGGCCATGACAGCCTCGTAATCCTCCAGCGGAATGGCACCGGTGGTGGGCTGCACCAGGTCAATCTCACCGGACTGCAGGCCAGCCAGCATCTGCGCGGGGGACACAACCTTCAGGTTCAGCCGGTCAATCTTCGGCGCGCCCTGGAAGTAGTTCTCATTGGCGACGTAGTTCACA
>JAXEEE010000092.1:0-5311 GCA_034104265.1 Eubacteriales bacterium
TCCTGGATGTGAGCCTATAAGAAAAGCCACCGGAAAATCCGGTGGCTTTTCTTTGTCTGTTCCGTCATTCCTCCCCGCCCGCGTCCTCGTCGGGCGGTTCATCATTCCTGTCCCGCAGCTGCTCCAGCGCCTGCCGGATCCGCCTGGGGAACGGCACGCCCGCCAGCGCCAGGTTCTCCAGCACCGACAGGCCCTCGTTCGCAATGTAAAACCAGATCACCATGCTGCGGAAGATCGCCGCGTCCGTACCCATCGCCCGGTCCAGCAGCGCCGCCATCAGTACGAAGATCAGCATCAGGCACTTCTTGCACAGCCCGATGAACCCCACCTTGCTGTCCAGGTGCCCCGTCTCCGTCTTGATCGACTTGCCCATCCAGGCCACCAGCATGCCCGTCGCATAGTCGATCACCATGAAGGCCACCAGCACGATCATCATCGTGTCGAAGCCCCCGAACGCGCCCGCCACCGCACCGCCGATGGCCGCCAGAACCTTCACCAGCTTGTCCCACCATTCCATGATACCGTCCTCCTTTGCTTTTCTCAGCCCATCAGCGCCGCCCAGGTCTCCGGGCCCACCACGCCGTCCACTGTCAGCCCGCGCACCGTCTGAAACCGGCGCACCGCGTTCTGCGTCCGGCTCCCGAAGATCCCGTCCGCACCTCTGGCCCCCACGTCATAGCCCAGATACATCAGCATCCGCTGAATGGCCGCCACATCCTCGCCCTCCGCGCCCTTCTTCAAAAGGCGCGTGTAGGCCGTGTGCATCTCCTGCCCGCAGGCCGGACACACCCGCACCCCCGTCGATTCCTCCACCGGCGAATCCTCCGCCGTATCCTCCACCGGCTGATTCCCCAGCCCGTAGTCCAGCAGTTTGCACAGCCCCACCCGGTTCCAGCCGCCGTTCGGGATCGTCCTGCCCGCGAACTTGCTCTCGCATACGCACCCCCGGCTGGAGGACGAATGCACCGCGCCCAGGCCCTGGCCCGTGTACACGCCCACGTGGCTGGCGTTCCCCAGCCCGTCCCGGTAGCCCCGGGCCACCTCGCCCCCGTCATCCGCCCAGATGAACAGCCACGCGCCCACCGGAATCCTCCCGTACCGCGCCCGGCATTCCTCCGGCGTGCCCACCCAGGCCATGTCCCGGTACATGGCGTTGCTGCCCTTCCAGTCCGCCCGGATGCCGATCATCGCCAGGCATACCTCCATGAACGCCTGACAATCCATCTCCTGATAGCTGATGCCCTGGCCCGCCAGCCCCTGCGCAGCCTGGGCGAACCGCTCCGAAGAAAGCATCAAATCCCTCCCCTCCTCACCGATCATACACAAAAGGCACGGAGGTTTAGATACCCCGTGCATCTATTCGTTGAAGTGGCAAGGCCACTTCAACGAGTTTCCACTCACTCACTGGTCGTCTGGCTTCGCCATCCTCCCGGCCGTTCGTTCGCGCAAGGAATGTTTCGCTGACGCGAAACGACCCGCCCCCGGGGCAAAGCCCCGGGATACGATGAAAATCGGAGGGGCTGCGGCCCCTCCGATGCCTCTCAGGTTTTCATACGCTTCACTTGAACCAGCTGTCAATGGTCGCCTGGCTGTAGCCCATCTGCTTCAGCGCGGCCCGGACGTTGCTCTCGTACTCCTTGCCCTTGACAGATCGTTTGCACCAGTTCTTCAGCTTTTCGTCCACGGCTTTGGATCCGTTTTGCTGTACCAGGTATTTGTGGATGTAATGTGCCTGCTTGCCGTCGGATTGCTTCATCAGGCCGTACAGCTGGTCGCTGATCTTGCTGTCGTTCAGGTCGCTGGTCCATGCCTTCAGGTCAGCGTTGTCGATGCCCACGCCCGCAGCCTTCATCATGGCGGACAGCTCCATCTGCTTCTTCGTGTCTCCCGTCCATACCGCCCAGCAGTATTCCTTCTGGTAGGAGGTTTTCACCCTTTTCCGCAGATCCGCGTCCGATTCGCCCAGCTGCCGCAGCAGCTTGACCGCGCCCTTCAGTTTCTCCGGATCCCCGGATTCCACCGCCGCATTGTACGCTTTCTTCTGTGCCTGCTTAATGGGATCCGTGGCAACATCGTCCCGCTCCAGCTCGATGATCAGGCCCTCGGTGACAATGCTGTCATCCTCAGGGTAATACTTGTTCAGCTCACTGCAGATCATGGATGCCACGGCCCTCTCGCCAATGTCGCCATCTGCCACCTCCCGGTACAGCCGGCTGTACTCGTCCAGGTCTCCGTCAACCAGCGCCTTCGCCGCCTGAGGCAGCCTGTCCTCCACCGCCCGCATCTTCGTCTTGAAGGTCGATATCATGCTTTGCCCGCCACCCGTGCGGATGGCCGCGTCGGCAGCCAGGCTGAAGTCCTCCCCGAAGCCGCTGTCGAAATAGGCCGTCAGCATCAGGTCATAGTAGATGCCCGAATTCACCTTCCTCCCGTCGCCCTGCTTCTTCATCACGTAGTTTTTCTCCGCAGCGGCGACGCGCTTCTCAAAGGACAGCGATCTGTCCCAGGCCGCGCCCGCCAGGCTGTCCCGGTTGAAGTATTCGTCCGCCGAGCGATAGATGGATTCCACATCCCGCCACAGGTTCCCCAAGCCGATGCCCAGCAGCGAGGAGGATCCACGGGTCATCTTGTAGGCCGCCTTGAGCCAGTCGCCCTCCGCGCCCTTCTCCATCTCCTTGAGCGCCCCGGCAAAGTCGCTGAGCCACTGGGTCGTCAGGTCGCCGGAGGACGTGTAGGAGAAAGCGCCCTGCACCATGTTGGTGAAGATGCTGCCCATGCCCAGCATGTTCTCCGTGAAGTTGTCGCCCAGCGCGTCCAGCCACTTGTCCATGCCCGTGCGCACGCCGATGATATTCCCGTCCTCGTCCTTCTTCTCGTTGTCCCGGTCCCGCAGCGCCGTCACAATGGACTTGAGCGCCGCCGTCACCGCCGAGGACACCGTGATCGAGATAAGCGTCCTGCTCAGCTGCTTCCCGGCCTTCGCCTTCGCCTCCCTGCCGTTGGCCCCCGCCAGGTCCTGCACCGATCTGTACACCATGTTGTACATCGTCAGCGGCTCGGACATGAAGGCCATCTGCTGCTTCATCATGCCCTTCTCCGTGGCCCATTCCGCCCGCTGGAAGATGCTGTCCACCACCTGCGTCTTGTCGATCACCTCCGTGAACCGCTCCGCGCAGGCCGCAAAGTACGCCTCGCTCCCCTTTGTCAGATCCTTGCGGGTGTCCGCCACCTCCAGCTTCACCGCCTCCCAGATCCTCGCCCAGGTCGCCCGGTCGCCCATCTCCGCCAGCTTGCCGCCCCACTCGTTCAGCGTGTCCATGCGCGTGTTCCGCGCCCTCTGGTACATCCCCCGGGACATGTTGGTGTCAAAGTACCCCCAGCCCTTCAGGATGGCGATGGGCGCATACTGCTCCAGCTCCGCGTAGCTGGAGGAAATGCTCCGTCCGGCCACCTTCCCCGCAGCCCGCTTGCCCAGGTTCGCCGCAGCCAGCGCCGTCCCGCCGTAGAAATACTTCGGGTCAATCTCCGCCATGGCCCGGGCCGCGCTGCCCGCCTGCTGGATGGCCACCGACAGGTTGAAGGTCACCGCCGCGCCCTTCGCCTTGCTCATGAACGCGTTCAGCCAGCTGCCGCCCGCCTCCGTGGCACTGTTGCCGTTCAGGCGGGAGAGGAAGTTCATGATGTACTCCGCCGTCTGCGGGCTGTAGTACCGCTTCACCAGCGCCCGGATCCGCTCCCCGCCCTCCGTCTTGTAGTTCATCATGCGGGTCATATCCTCGATGGGCAGCACGAAGGCGTTGTAGTCGCTCATCTTCTCCACATGCTGGCACCAGATCTCCGTGAACGGCCTGATCTCCAGCGGCGCCGACGCCTTGTCCGTCAGGGCCTTGGTGAAGCTGCCCGTTTTCAGTCGGCTGTCCTGCTCCGTGGCAGGCTCCTGGGCCACATAGTTCTTGTTCACGCTGAACGGAATGTAGTACTCCTCGTGGAACTTCTCCACCCCGTACAGCTGCATGGTCACCTCGTTGCCCCAGTCCGCGCACTCCCCGGACAGGAAGCCCACCATGTGATCCACGTACTCCTTCTGCTGCTGCGTCAGGCCCCGGTCGATCATCTCCTGCAGGTCGGGCCCCGCCAGGCGGATGGGCGCGGTGGACGTGCCCCTGGGCGTGTTGGCCAGGGTGAAGCCCCCGCCCAGCAGGTGGTTCGTGCCCACCAGCTGCTCGCGCTTCCAGGTGGCGTAGAGCGTCATCAGCTCCTGATCCGTCAGCTGCAGCTTTCGCCCGTCCGCCGTGGTGTAGGTCTTCGCCTTGCTCCGCTTGGCCTGGCTGCCCTCGGTGCGGATGCTCTCCTGCTGGCCGTATCGTTTCAGCGCCTCCTCCAGATACTCCTGGGCCTGGCTCACGTTGCGGATGTGGACGTTCTCCGCGTTGCGCAGGGCCTTCCAGGCCGTCTCCATGGGCGTGCCCCGGAACTGGCCGAACACCGTCACCGGCTTCAGCAGGCCCTTGCTCACAGCGTTTGCGCCCCACTTGGCAAAGCTGCCCTGCTTCATCTTCTCCCGCCGGGTCAGCATCCCCGCGGCCATTTCCTCCCCGGCCTCACTCAGGCTTTCCTTCCGCTCCTGCATGAACAGCCGGTCCTCGTTCACCACCGCCGCTGTGTACCCGGCCACAATGTTCCGCAGCGCCTCCATCTCCCGCATGGTCAGATCCCGCGCCGCCTTGCCGTTCGCCGTCTCCGCCAGCAGGTCAAAGTCCGATACCAGGTCGCCGTTCACATACGCCGCGAAGGGCCCCCGCGCCCCGTCCGCGTCCGGCTGGCCCAGCGCCTTGTAGGCCTCCTTCGCCCGGTTGATGGCCTCCGCCGTCAGCACGTTGCGCTGCTTTCCGTCCTTGTAGCCCTCCAGCCTGCCCTCAAAGTCGATGGCCCGCATCAGCTCGGTCACCGCGTCGTTCATGCTCTGGGGGATGAACGCGCCGAGCCGTGGCTCCCGGATTTTTTTCAGCAGCTGATCCCGCTGGCGGATCACCTGGCCCCGCATCTTCGCGTAGTCCTGGTTGTCCTTCCGCCGCTGGGCCTGGCGGCGCTCCTTGTTCCTCGCCGCGTCCCGGTATTCCTGAATCCTGGCCTCCATCCGGCCCACCTTGCGCACCTGCGCCGCCTGCTCCCGGATCTTCGCCCGGGCATCGCTGAGCTGCCGCGTCAGCTTTTCCACCTGCCGGGCCTGCCCGTCCTTCACCTCCGGCATGCCCAGGTATTCCTCATACATCAGCATGGCCAGGTCGCTGGCGTACTGCGGCAGACTGCT
>JAXEEE010000093.1:0-3288 GCA_034104265.1 Eubacteriales bacterium
GGGGCGACCGCGGGGGCGGCCGGCCCGAGGGGGTGCCTCAAAGGGGGCTACGCTCCCTCCCCGGGTGGGTTTGTTGTCAGGGCGTACGCGGGCACGAAAGGGGAGAACGCCCCATGCTCCGCGTCGCGGCGCGCCCAATGAAATGGGTCGAAGACCCCGCGCCGTGACCCAAGCAAGCCCGGCTCGCCCTTCGCGAGCCGGGCCTTCGCGCAAGCTGCAGGCCATTATCACGCGCACGTACTGTGACCGAAGGGGTTCAGCCTAATCGCGAGCCGGGTGTGGGCACTGCCCACCGAGGAGCCCCAGCGTCCCCCACACTCACGCATGACCGGAGGGGCGCAACTCGATCGCGAGCCGGGTGTGGGCACTGCCCACCGAGAAGCCCCAGCGTTCTCCCCCTTACCCACGCCTCCGAACATACATCGATACCGCAACCACCGCGGTCAGCGGCGCGGCAGCCACCAGACCGAAGGAGCCTACCAGCGTGTTGAGCAGCTGGGACGCAACGTATTTCAGGTTGATGATGTCCGTGATCGGCGTGCCCTGACCGACAAAGTACATCAGCATGGACAGGTAGTTGCCCGAGTAGGCCAGCATCAGCGTGGTGGTCATGGTGCCCAGGACGCTCCGCCCTACCTGAATGCCCGACTTCATCAGCGCGGCGGGGGCCACGTCCGGCTTGTGGAAGCAGATCTCCTCCATGGACACGGACACATCCATGGACAGATCCATCAGCGCGCCGGAGTTCGCCAGGAACATCATCCCGATGGACAGCGCCCGGGTGTTGATCCCCATGCTGGACTGGGCCAGCAGCGGCACCACGTAGGGCAGATCGCCGCCGTCCAGCCTCAGGGCGTAGGTCAGCCCCCAGGCCGCCAGGCATGTCACCAGCGTCCCCGCCAGCGAGCCCAGCACCGCCACCAGGCACCGCCGGGTGAACCCCGCCACCAGCAGGTCAATGATGATGGTCAGCACCACCACCGTCACAAAGGCCGCCAGGATCGGGTCAATGCCCTCCAGCAGCAGCGGGATCAGCAGCTTCCATACCATCACCGCGCTGGCCGCCAGGCTCACCATGGCTCCGCAGCCGATCACCCCGCCGAAGAGGATCAGCGCCAGCGCCAGCGCAGCCACCATCCAACCCTCGGTGGATGCGCGGTAGTGGTCGATCAGCGTGACAATCAGCGTGCCGCCGCTGTCCTGCAGCATGGCCCAGGCCACGTCCCCCGGCTCATAGAGCTTGTCCTTGTCCAGGGCGGAGTTCAGATAGTTGTACGAGCCGGTCTGTACCCCGGCATACTCGCCGGTCAGCACGGTGATCTGGCAGGTCTGTACGCCGTTGTACACAATGCCGATGGCGTCCAGCATACTGTTATCCACTGCGTCGATGCGCACCTGCGCCCGGGGAAAGCCGCTGGTCACGTTCAGATGCTTGTCCGGCAGCAGACACAAAAGCAGGCAGAAAATCATCATCACCCCGCAGAGAATCAGGCTCTGGCGGCGGTTTTGGCGCTTGTTCACGGACATAACCTCCTGTTTGCATGAAAGGCCGCCCGGCGGATGCGGGCGGCCTGGCTTGTGCTTGGGGATGATGGTCTTACTGCGCGTCGGGGGTCAGGCCCATGATCGCCATGGTGCGGAAGAAGATGTCCGTGTTGTCGTACAGGCCGGAGAGCTGCTCCGCGCCCACGCCCATGGCGTACACGGGAATCTGCAGGCCGGTGTGGGCGTAGGAGGTGTAGCTCAGGCCCGCCTTGTTGTTCATGATGTGGCTGACGGCCATGGAGAAGGGCTCGTACCCGCCGTAGAGCAGGGCGGCTTCCTCATCGGTCATCTCGCCGGTGCCCATGGACATGTTGAAGGCCGTCTCCAGGTTGGCCACATCGGTGGCGGTCAGGCTCAGCTGGGTGCCCTCGGCGGTGGTCAGGCCGTAGTAGGCTTCCACCTGCTTCAGGGCATCCTCGAAGGTGGCGCCGCTCTCCCGCATGTCAGCGATGACCGCGTCAAAGTCGGTGAAGGAGATGGTCTGATTGGCCAGCAGGTCGAAGTGGGTGTCGTAGGCGGTGGTGGCGAAGCCGATGGTCATGCCGCCGGTCTCGTGGTCAGCGGTGACGATGATCAGGGTCTCATCGGGATGCTCGGCGGCGAAGTCCACAGCCACCTGTACCGCGTCGGACAGGGCGAGGGTATCCTGGATGGAGGTAGCGGCGTCGTTGGCGTGGCCGGCCCAGTCGATCTTGCCGCCCTCGCACATCAGGAAGAAGCCGTTGTCGTTATCCAGCACGCTGATGCCGGCCTTGACGAAGTCCGCCAGGGAGAGCACGTCCTCGCCCGCCTCCGCCAGACGCTTGCGGTCGATCTCATAGTGGATGGCCTTGGAGTCCTGCAGGACGGGGTTGGTGGCCAGCACGCGGCCGCTGTCGGCGGTCAGGGCGCGAACCTCCTCGTTGGTGGTGGTGATGGTCCAGCCGTTCTCACGGGCCAGATCCAGGATGTCGGTCTGATCCTTGTTCGCGCCGGTAGGCTTCTTGAAGCCGCCGCCCGCCAGGTAATCCACGGTGTTGCCGGTGATGCCCTGCACGGCGATCTCATAGTAGTCGTTGCGGGAGGGCTGCTTGGCGTAGTAGGCGGCGGGGGTGGCGTGATCCACGGACACGGAGGAAATCACGCCGATCTTCTTGCCGGCCTCCTTGGCGTACTCGGTGATGAGCTTGAAGGGGGTGATCAGGGTCACGTCATAGTTGATGACGCCGGAGAGGGTCTTCTCGCCGGAGGCCATGGAGGTGGCGGTGGAAGCGGAGTCCGGGCAGAAGGAGCTGGCGTCGTAGGTGGTGACCATGCCCAGGTAGGGGAAGGTGGTGAAGGACAGGTCAGCGGGGACGGGGAAGGGGGAATCGGGGTTCTGCAGGGTGCCCAGGTAGTATTGGGTGGCAGCCACCTGCGGGTTGCCCATGCCGTCGCCGATGAACATGAACACGTACTTGGGGGAGGCGGCTTTCTCCGCCATACCGGGCACACAGGCCAGCAGCATGGTCAGCGCCAGGAGCAGGGTCAGGAGCTTCTTCATGATGATCTTCCTCGCTTTCATTCTTGGGTACGATGAAAAGGATACCGTCCGAATGTAAAACCCGGAAGCGAGGTCAGGTAAATCTTTCATGAAAAGTGGGGTGGGCAGTGCCCACACCCGGCTCGGTGGGCAGTGCCCACACCCGGCGCGCGATTGGGTTACGCGCCTTCGGTCATGCTGCGCGCGCGTGGGGGTGTCTTGCGGATTGACTGAGGGCACGG
>JAXEEE010000094.1:0-17327 GCA_034104265.1 Eubacteriales bacterium
GGAGCGGGGGAGCCGTGCTTGGCCCGCGACGCGGCGCCCCCGTGGTGCGCCGTGACCCCGCCCCGCCCGGCGCGCCCGCGGCGCGCGGGGCTTTTCGCCCAATGACCATCCCCTCGAATGAGAGTCCAGAGAGCCGAAGGCTCTTTGGCGAGGGTCTGGGGCGAGAAGCCCCAGCGTCCCCCAATTACCCCTTGCAATTTCCCGCAGAGTAGCGTATAATAGAAAAGCCGCGATGAAGATTGGGTCCTGTGCGATCCTTCGGCGTGAACCCGGTCAGGTCCTGACGGAAGCAGCCGTAAGCGTTTGCTGGATGTGCTGCGGGTTTGCCCAGTCTGAGCGGTATTTTTTTGTGCTTGCGCAGAGCGAAAATTGTACGAAAAATGTTTTTATCTGTACATCGTTCGGAAAATGTGTATAATAGGGAGAAACCGGTTAAAGCCGGTGAAGAAGACGATTGCAGGAGGGTATGACCATGGAGCTTGAAAAGATCCGCCAGGCTGACCCGGAGGTTGCCGGGGCCATTGAACTGGAACTGAACCGCCAGCGCACGCATATTGAACTGATTGCGTCTGAGAACTTCGTCTCTCCCGCGGTAATGGCGGCCATGGGTACCTGCCTGACCAACAAGTACGCTGAGGGCTACCCGGGCAAGCGCTACTACGGCGGCTGCGAGTGCGTGGATATTGTGGAAAACCTCGCCCGCGACCGTGCCTGCCAGCTCTTCGGCGCGGAGCACGCCAACGTCCAGCCACATTCCGGCGCCCAGGCCAACATGGCCGTCTATTTCGCCATGCTCCAGCCCGGCGATACCGTCATGGGCATGAACCTGTCCCACGGCGGCCACCTGACCCACGGCAGCCCCGTGAACATGTCCGGCAAGTACTTCAAGTTCGTGCCCTACGGCGTGGATCCCGAGACCGAGCGCATCAATTATGACGAGGTGCGCCGCGTTGCACTGGAGTGCAGGCCCAAGCTGATCGTGGCCGGCGCGTCCGCCTATCCCCGTATCATCGAGTTCGACAAGCTGCGTGCCGTGGCCGATGAGGTGGGCGCCCTGCTGATGGTGGACATGGCCCATATCGCGGGCCTGGTGGCGGCGGGCGAGCATCCCAATCCCGTCCCCTACGCGGATTTCGTGACCACCACCACCCACAAGACCCTGCGCGGCCCCCGCGGCGGCATGATCCTGTGCAGGGAGCAGTACGCCAAGGCCATCGACAAGGCCATCTTCCCCGGCACCCAGGGCGGCCCGCTGGAGCATGTCATCGCCGCCAAGGCCGTGTGCTTCGGCGAGGCGCTGAAGGATGACTTCAAGGCCTACCAGCATCAGATCATCCTCAACGCCAAGGCCCTTGAGGAAGCCTTCCGCCAGGAGGGCGTGAAGATGGTCTCCGGCGGCACGGACAATCACCTGCTGCTGCTGGATCTCACCGGCACCGAGATGACCGGCAAGCTCCTGGAGACCCTGCTGGAGGAAGCCAACATCACCGTCAACAAGAACACCGTGCCCAACGAGACCCGCAGCCCCTTCGTCACCAGCGGCATCCGCGTGGGTACTCCCGCCATCACCACCCGCGGCCTGAAGGAGCCCGAAATGGCGAAGATCGCCGCGTGGATCGCCCGGGTGGCCCGTGAGGGCGAAGCCGCCGTGCCTCAGGTGAAGGCTGAGGTCGAGGCGCTGATGGCGAACTATCCGCTCTACGAATGAGACGAAAATAGCAAATACGCACACTGACACCAATGTCCACCAAAAATTTGTCCGATTTTCGGCAAAATTTTGGTGGACTTTTACTGGTACTTTTTCGCCTCCTGTGGTATAATATCAGAACGAGAGGTATTGCCGGGCGAAAGGCGCGGCAGACCGCAATCGGTTGAGTTGACCGGCGTCCCCGCCCGCGCATGCGGGATCGCAGGGAGAAGCGCAGCTGCGCGCTTTCCGGCGCAGGAACGCCCCGGCACAGACGGTCGATAAACCGGCGTGGGTCCGGTTGGATATAGCGCCAGGCGGGTTGCCTGAGGCTTGTTTTGTGCATACCCAAATACGCAGAGATAGGAAAGGAGGCTTCCTGTGAGCCCGCGAACCCCGAACAATCCCAATCCCGGCAAGCTGCGCATCGTTTCCCTGGGCGGCGTGGATGAAATCGGCAAGAACATGACGGTCTTCGAATACGAGGACGATATCATTGTGGTGGACTGCGGCAGCATCTTCCCCAAGGAGGATATGCTGGGCGTTGATCTGGTGATCCCCGATGTGAGCTATCTGGTGGCCAAGAAGAAGAACGTCCGCGGCTACCTGTTCACCCACGGGCATGAGGATCATATCGGCGCAACGCCTTATATTCTGCGCCAGGTGCCCGCGCCCCTGTACGGCACCAAGCTGACCCTGGCCCTGGTGGACCTGAAGCTCAAGGAGCACCGCGTCCCCAACATTCCCCTGCACGTGGTGCAGCCCCGGGATGAGATTCAGCTGGGCAAGTTCACCTGCCGTTTCATCCATGTGAGCCACTCCATTGCAGGCGCCTGCGCCATTGCCATCACCTGCCCGGCGGGCACCGTGGTGGTCAGCGGCGACTTCAAGATCGACTACACCCCCATCGACGGGCATGTGACGGATCTGGCCACCTTTGCCGCCCTGGGCGAGCAGGGCGTGCTGGCCCTGCTGTGCGAGTCCACCAACGTGGAGCGCCCCGGCCACACCATGAGCGAGAGCAAGATCGGCGCCACCTTCGAGAACCTGTTTAGGGACGCCAAGGGCCGCGTGATCGTGGCCATGTTTGCCAGCAACATCCACCGCATGCAGATGGTCATCGACAACGCCATCCGCTATGGTCGCCGGGTGTGCTTCATCGGGCGGAGCATGGTCAACGTCAGCCGGGTGGCCATGCAGATCGGCGAACTGCACATCCCCGAGGAGTGCATCATCGACGTGGACAGCCTGGATCAGTACCCGGACGAGGAGATCCTGGTGATGACCACCGGCAGCCAGGGCGAGCCCATGGCGGGCCTGACCCGCATGGCCTACGCCGAGCACCGCAAGCTGCAAATCCGCCAGAGCGACATGGTCATCGTGTCCGCCAACCCCATCCCCGGCAACGAGAAGTTCATCTCCCGGGTCATCAACCAGCTGTACCGCTGCGGCGCGCAGGTGGTGTATGAGGCCATGGCGGAGGTGCACGTTTCCGGCCACGCCCGCCAGGAGGAGCTGAAGCTGATCCACGCGCTGGTGAAGCCGAAGTATTTCATCCCCGTCCACGGCGAGTACCGTATGCTCTGGCAGCACGCGGAGCTAGCCGAGGCCATGGGCATGCCCAGCAAGAACATCATCATCCCGGAAATCGGGCAGGTGATCGAGATGAACGCTCAAGGCTGCAACCTGGGCGAGCAGATTCCCACCGGCACGGTGCTGGTGGACGGCCTGGGCGTGGGCGACGTGGGGAACGTTGTGCTGCGGGACCGCAAGCATCTGAGCCAGGACGGCCTGATCATCGTGGTGATGGCTATCAACCGGGACGAGTGCCGCCTGGTGTCCGGCCCGGACATCATCAGCCGCGGCTTCATCTACGTGCGGGAGAACGAGGACATCATCGAGAACACCCGGGAGGTTGTGCGGCAGATCCTGGCCGAGAGCAGCCTGGCGGGGGAGGACTGGCCCGCCCTCAAGAACCGCATCAAGGACGAGCTGCACCGCTACATCTTCGAGAAGATCAAGCGCAACCCGATGATCCTCCCGATCATCCTGGATGTGTAATCCGGAATCAGCCTTTATGGGGGCGGCTTGCATCAGGCCGCCCTTTTTGCCTGCCGGGGATGAAAACCCGCCCCTTCCTACGTTATAGCCAGTGAAAGGCAGGAGAAACTGTTATGGAATACAGCGCCGCCCACAACCTGGCCCGGGCCATCCGGGACAGCGAGGAATACCAGACCTACCACCGCCTGAAGGACGAGGTCATGCAGGACGAAACCACCGCCGCCCTCATCCGCGAGTACCGCAAACTCCAGGTGTCCCTGCAGATGGCCGCCATGGCCGGTCAGCAGCCGGACAGCACGGACATGCAGCGCTTCTCCGGCATCACTACGGTGCTCTTCGCCCAGACGGAGGTGTCCCAGTACCTGCTGGCGGAGATGCGCCTGCAGCAGGCATTGGCTGACATCTTCAAGATCATCACCGACGCGGCGGATATCGACATGCAGCTGCCCGGCGTGAACTGACCGCTCCCTGCCCGGAAGGAGGAATTCCCCCTTGAGGAGAAACAAGCGCGACTATACCTACCGTTCCATGCGGGACGAGCGGGAGTACGGCCCCTACTGGTACAGCGGGCTGTGGCGGCTGCTGCGGCCCTTGCTGGTGGGCCTGACGACGCTGCTGGTGGTGGCGGGGCTGCTGACCTCCGGCTGGAACGCCGTGTATGGCAGGTTCCTGGCCCCCACGGATCTGCAGGACGCCACCACTGTGCCCTTCACCGTGGAGAGCGGCCAGAGCCTGACCCGCGTGGCCACCAACCTGGAGGAGGCCGGGCTGATCCGCAGCAAGACGGTGTTCAAGTACTACTGCGACTTCGCCGGTATGGGCCAGAAGATCCAGTCCGGCTCCTATCAGCTGAACCGCACCATGACCATGCAGCAAATTGCCGACCAGCTGACCCGCGGCGACGGCAACCCCATCGTCCGCAACATCACCATGATCCCCGGCTGGACGATTGAGGATTTCGCGGACAAGTTGCTCAAGGACGGCGTGATCACCGACAGGGAGGGCTTCCTGGCGCTGTGCCGCACGGGCGAGCAGTTCAGCGATTACTATTACATCGCGGACGTGCTGGCCACCCCCAACGTGTCCCAGCGCAAGTACGTCCTGGAGGGCTACCTGTCCCCCAACACCTACGAGGTGTACATCACCGCCAGCAACGAGGACATCATCCGCAAGCTGCTCTCCCAGACGGAGCGGGCCTTCCCGGCGGATGCCCAGGATACGGCGGCGGAAATGGGCTTCACCATGGATGAGATCCTGACCCTGGCCAGCATGATCGAGAAGGAGGCCGGCTCCTCCGACATGCGCAAGGTCTCCGCCGTGTTCCACAACCGCCTGAAGCAGGGCATGAAGCTCCAGAGCGACGTGACCATCCACTACGTCACGGGCGTGATGAAGATGGCCCTGGATAACAATGACCTGGCCACCTCCAGCCCCTACAACACCTATCAGGTGACAGGCCTGCCCCTGGGGCCCATCTGCAGCCCCTCGGAGGAGGCCATCAACGCCGCCCTGTATCCGGATGAAACCTACGTGGCGGAAAACTACCTCTACTTCTGCGCCAAGGATCCGGAGAGCGGTGAACTGCACTTCTCCAAGACATTGCAGGAGCATGAGCAGGCGGTGGCCATTTACGCCCCGCTGTGGCAGAAATACGACGAATCCCGGGGGATTGAGTAACCATGGCTGAACACAGGATGCCGGAGCTGCTCTGCCCCGCCGGAACGATGGATGCCCTGCGCGCGGCCCTGCACTTCGGGGCGGACGCGGTGTACGGGGGCATGAAGGATTACGGCCTGCGGGCCTTCGCGGGCAACTTTGACGAGGCGCAGCTGCGGGAAGCGGTTGTCCTCACCCACGCCGCCGGGAAGAAATTCTACCTGACCATGAACATCCTGCCCTTTGACGATCAGCTGCCGGGGTTTGTGGAGGCAGCGCGTCTGGCGCAGGAGATCGGCGTGGACGCGGCCATCGTCAGCGACATCGGGGCCATCGTGACCTTGCGGGAGCAGGTGCCGATGCTGCCCATCCACGTCAGCACCCAGGCCAGCACGGTGAACAGCGCGGCGGTGCGGCACTACCGGGCCCTGGGGTGTGAGCGGGTCATTCTGGCCCGGGAGGTCAGTATCGAGCGCATGCGCACCATCCACGATGCGGTGGAGGATGTGGAGCTGGAGGCCTTCGTCCATGGGGCGGCGTGCATGGCCTATTCGGGGCGGTGTTTGCTGTCCGCCGCGCTGACGGGCCGCAGCGGCAATCAGGGAACCTGCGCGCAGCCCTGCCGCTGGCAGTACGCGGTGATGGAGCAGAAGCGTCCTGGCGAGTATCTCCCCGTCAGCGAGGATACCAACGGCACCTACATCTTCTCCGCCAGGGATCTGAACCTGATGCCCCTGCTGCCTGAGCTGTGCCGGGCAGGGATCGCCAGCCTGAAGATCGAGGGCCGGATGAAAACGGAGTATTACGTGGCGGTGGTCACCGGCACGTACCGCCGGGCATTGGACTTGCTGGCGGAAGGGGAGGACGCCTTCCGGACAGCGCTGCCCTCGCTCCTGGAGGAGCTGCAATGCGCCAGCCACCGGGAGAGCGATACGGGCTTTGCCCTGGGCGCGCCGGAGCATCCCGGCGGCGCAGAGGGCTTCCACCAGGCGCGGGAGTATATCGGCCGGGTGGCGGAGGATGCGCAGCCCGGGGAGGGCGCGCGGATCCTGCTGAAGAACCGCTTCTTCGCCGGGGACACGCTGGAGGTCATGACGGCATCGGGCGTGCGGGAGGCGCAGGCGGTATCCTTCCTGCGGGAAAAAACCGGCGAGACCCTCGATACCCTGGGTGTGGCGGGGGAGATCATCCGCATGCCGCTGCCCTTTGCGGTCACGGCGGGGGATATGCTCCGGGGCCGGGTGCGCAACCACCGCAGGTAAAGGACAGGAAGAAAAGTATCATTCCCACCTTGACAAGGCGGGTGGCCTCAGGTATAATGTAAAGGCTGTATTGTAGCGATTCGGGAAGGTCCTTCCCGATTGACGAAACTGTGAGGAGTGTTGACCATGTTCCGTACTTACCAGCCCAAGAAGCGTCAGCGCAGCAAGGTGCACGGCTTCCGTGCCCGGATGTCCACCAAGAACGGCCGCCGCGTGCTGGCCGCCCGCCGCCGTCGCGGCCGCAAGCAGCTGACGGTGTGATCGTCCGCCGGCTGACCCCTGTGTGTGGATGAAGCCCGCCCGAAGCATGACCATGCTGTGCAAGGGCGGGCTTTTCCTCGTATTTTGGGCGGCGCGAGCCTCCCTTTCCCCCTGAGGATCAACAGACCCCGTGTCAAAAGGATGGAACCCATGGAGAGACGTTATCGGCTGCAAAAAAACAGGGCGTTCCAGTACGTGTACCGCCGCGGACGGAGCGTCGCCTGTCGCGACCTGGTCATGCTTTTTGCCAAGGGCAGAAGCACGCAGGTCGGTTTTTCCGTCAGCAAGAAGGTGGGCAACGCCGTGACCCGCAACCTGGTCAAGCGCCGCCTGCGTGAATGCTTCCGGCCCTATCTGGGGGACGTGAAAACCGGGCTGTACGTGATCGTAGCCAGGCCGTCGGCCGCAGAGGCCACCTTCCAGTCCCTGCAAAGGGACGTACGCTACCTGCTGCGCAAGCAGGGGGCGCTCCCCCAGAGCGAGGCGAAGGAAGGGAATCGCGCCTGATGAAACGCGTCCTGCTGGCGCTCATCCGCTTTTACCGCAGGGAGCTGAGCCCCCGCAAAGGGAA
Organism: Eubacteriales bacterium; assembly: GCA_034104265.1. Taxonomy (GTDB): domain Bacteria; phylum Bacillota; class Clostridia; order Christensenellales; family Aristaeellaceae; genus UBA11524. The sequence goes on from JAXEEE010000094.1 coordinate 7,499, forward strand.
ACCCTGCTGCCGCTACTTTCCCACCTGCTCCCAGTACGCCGTCACCGCCATCGAGCGCTACGGCGCGATCAAGGGCGGCAGGCTTGCGGCATGGCGCATCCTGCGCTGCAACCCCTTCAGCAAGGGCGGCTACGACCCGGTGCCGGAAGATCCTCTCACGACCTTAAGGAAGGACTGATCCACCACTATGAATGCGTTCCTCAAAGGTATCCTGGACGGTATCTACTCCTTTGTGGGCAGCTACGGCTGGTCCATTGTGATCTTCACGCTGCTCATCCGCCTGGTGCTGATGCCCTTCGACTACAAGAGCCGCGTCTCCATGCGCAAGACCACTAAGATTCAGCCCCAGATCAACGCGCTGCAGAAGAAGTACGCCAAGGATCAGGAAAAGCTGAACCAGAAGATGAGCGAACTGTACCGCAAGGAGAAGATCAATCCGCTCTCCTCCTGCCTGCCCATGCTGCTGACCATGCCCATCCTGTTCGCCATGTTCGCCGCCATGCGCATGATCGCCAACGAGCAGGTGGTGCAGCAGGCCTTTGCCATCCTGCAGGGCGAGACCCCCGTGATGGAGGGCTGGCTGTGGATCAAGAACGTGTGGATGCCCGACAGCCCCTTCTCCGCCGCTTGGCCCAACCTGAGCATGCTCCAGCAGGTGCCCAAGGACATCTGGCAGAACGCCATCGCCGCCCTGCCCGCTGATACCCTGGCCCAGATTAACGAGAAGATTGCTGCGGCCACCGGCTACATTGTGACCTACGAAAGCTTCGGCGAGAACCTGCAGACGTCCATCAACGTCGTGTACCAGACCATGGCGCAGATGCCCGCCTATGTGGAGCACGTGGCCAACCTTCCCGGCTTCAGCTTCAACCTGATCCTCACCACCCTGAGCGTGGCCAAGAACTTCAACGGCCTGTACATTCTGCCCATCCTGTCCGCCGTCTCCCAGTTCCTGATGACGACGCTGCAGAATGTCGGCCAGCCTGCCCCCGATCCCAAGAACCCCTCCGGCCAGGGCGCCAACACCTTCATGAAGTGGTTCTTCCCCCTGTTCTCCCTGTGGATCTGCTCCACCTCCAACGCCTCGTTCTCCCTGTACTGGGTGACAAGCAACCTGATCGCCATGGTGCAGACCTATGCCATCAACAAGTACCTGGATATGAAAGACAAGAAAGCCGAAACCATCGGAGAAGGGACCGTTAAGTGATGAAGACCTACGAAGCATCCGCCAAGACCAGGGAAGAAGCCATTGACGCAGGCCTGGAGGCGCTGGGCGTTTCCATCAGCGACGTGACGGTGGAGGTCATCGACGAGGGCAGCAAGGGCCTGTTCGGCCTGTTCGGCTCCCGACTGGCCAAGGTTCGCCTGACCGTGAAGGAGACCGAGGATGATCCCCTGGCCGATCTGCTGAACGACAAGCCCACCCCCAAGCCCGAGCGCAAGCCCGCCCCCGCCCGGGAGGAGCGTCAGCCCCGCCCCGAGCGCAAGCCCGATGCTCCCAAGCCCGAGCGCAAGCCCGAGGCCCCCAAGGCTGAAGCCGCGGAAGCGCCCAAGCCCGCCGAGAAGAAGCCAGAGGCTGCGGACAGCGCCGCCGAGCCCAAGCCCGAGCGCAAGCCCCGCCAGCCCAAGCCCAAGCAGCCCCGTCAGCCCAAGCCTGAGCAGGAGAAGAAGCCCGAGGCTGACAAGAAGCCCGAGCAGGAGAAGAAGCCCCTGCCCCCTAAGGCGCCTGTGAAGCCCATCGAGAAGCCCGTGGTGACCATGATCTCTGACGCTGAGGTGGTGGCCGACTCCGCCGCAGGCAAGGCCCAGTCCTTCCTGAAGGAACTGACCCATCTGATGGGCGTGGACGTGGAGGTTGCCGTGGGCCTGGACGAGGAGGGCAACGTCTTCGTCAAGATGACCGGCGATACCCTGGGCATCCTGATCGGCCGCCGGGGCGAGACCCTGGACGCGCTGCAGTACCTGACCAGCCTGAAGGTGAACCGGGGCCAGGAGCGCTACACCCGCGTGACCCTGGACACGGAAAACTACCGCGCCAAGCGGGAGGACACCCTGGTGCGCCTGGCCAACCGCATGGCCAACCGGGCGGTCAAGACCGGCCGCAAGGTGTCCCTGGAGCCCATGAACCCCTACGAGCGGCGGATCATCCACAGCGCGCTGCAGGCCAATGAGGCCGTGGATACCCACTCCGAGGGGGACGAGCCCAACCGGCATGTGGTGATTACCCTGCGCAAGTGAGCGCGGCATAAAAAGTGGCTTCGGCCACTTTTTTGCGTTGAGGAAGGCTGGTGCATTCCGGCAGAAAGGAGCGGCGCATGTCCCGGCGAATCCTGGTGATCGGCTGCCCGGGCAGCGGAAAGACAACCTTTGCCCAGCGGCTGGCGGAGAAAACCGGCCTGCCGCTGTTCCACCTGGACAGCATCTATTGGCGCAGCGACCGCACCCACCTGACCCGGGAGGAGCTGGTGGACGCGCTCCGGCCGATCCTGGCGGGCCCCCGCTGGATCATCGACGGGAACTACAACGGCACCATGGCCCTGCGGGTGGAAGCCTGCGAGGAGGTCATCTTCCTGGATTATCCGGCGGAGGTATGCCTGGCGGGGGTGCGGGCGCGGATGGGCAAGCCACGCGCCGACATGCCCTGGGTGGAGACGGCGGAAGATCCGGCGTTCATGGACTTCATCCGGCGTTACGCCACGGAAAGCCGTCCGAAGGTGATGACGCTGATGGCCGCGCACCCGGACAAGACCTTCACCATCCTGCGCAGCCGGGAGGAGGCCGATGCGCTGCTGGCCCGCTTGTGAATAGCCTGACAGCACAAATATGCGCCTGTCCGCAGTAGAAAGCCGGACAGGCGCGTTTGTTTGGCGTGGAGTCATCAGATGGGGCGGACGGTTGCGCGGCAGCCGTGGTGTGATGCTGCCGGGGAGCGTATCCCCACCGGGAACCCTCGACGGCAGTCCCGCCAATTCACCGTCGGCAGACTGAAAATCAAAAGCAGACGACGTGCGGGTCATCTCATACGCTATATCGGTGAAAGTACAGCCATCCGCCCGGAAAGCGCGCGGACAGTCCCGCCAATTCGCTGTCGGCAGACTGCCAATCGAAAACCGGCGACATGTGCGGCGGTTTTCGTGCTTTTCCGCAAGGAAAAGCTTCCTTACACGGAGGGAGGCCGCAGGCTGACTAAGCGGATGCAATGCTTGCATTGCGCCGCTGTAGCCTCGGCACACAGCGTGTGTCGAGGCCGAAAAGAGTGAGCGACCGGGAGGCTGGCGCAGCCAGCCGACCAGCGAGCGAGTGCAAACTCGCCCAGGTGGCAAAGCCACCTGGGCGACACCCCTTAGGGCAATTCGCTGGTGCAGTGGGCGCAGCGGGTCGCAGCAATTGGAATTTCGCTCAGGCAGTAGGGGCACTTCTTCGTGGTGGGGGCGGCAGGGGCTTCCTTCTTCTTGCCCAGGCTCACCAGCTTGTTGATGCCCTTCAGCAGTACGAACAGCACAAACGCCGTGATGATGAAGTTCACCACCGTGGTCAGGAAGGACGCAACCGCCGCGCCCAGCGTCCAGGCCACGCCGTCGGAGATTTCCCCCGCGCCGCCGGTCATGATCAGGTTCAGCAGGGGATTGATGAAGTTGGACGTCAGCGAGGTCACGATGCCGGTGAACGCGCCGCCGACGATCACACCGATGGCCATGTCCAGGACGTTGCCGCGCAGGGCAAATTTCTTGAACTCCTCCAGGAATTTCTTCATGGGTACCAGCCTCCTTGTCGATGGAAGAATGTATGGAAAGTATAGCATACATCCGCCGGCGGAACAAGCGGTGAAAGGGACTTTCATGGGCGGCGCAGGGGCGTTTTTTACACCCGGCTGTGTTGCGGCGGGGCGGGATATGTGGTATAATCACATAACATGGCCGGAGTATGGCCATCAAGCAAAGTGGAGTGGTAAGGAGGCTTGGGCCATGGCAGGCTATGTATCCGACGCAGTGATCCGCCGCTTGCCGGGTTATTATCGTCATTTGCGGGAGCTGGAGGCGGCGGGCGTAACGCAGATCTCCTCCCAGGAGCTGGGCAGGCGGATGCAGCTCACCCCCAGCCAGATCCGCCAGGACATCAACTGCTTCGGTGGCTTCGGCAGGCAGGGCTATGGCTACAAGGTGTCCGAGCTGAAGGATCATATCGGCGAGATCCTGGGGCTGGACAAGCCCCATCGGCTGATTATCCTGGGCGCGGGCAATATCGGTGGCGCAGTGGCGAAGTACCCCACCTTCTCCCGGGAAGGCTTCCGGACGGTGGCCATCTTCGACAACGACCCGGAGAAGATCGGCACGGCCGTGGGCGGCGTGATCATCAGCCCCATGGAGGCGCTGGAGGGATACCTGGTGGAGAACGCCATCGATATCGCTGTGCTGGCGCTGCCGTCCTCCGTGGCCCAAACGACCCTCGACAGGCTGTACGCCCAGGGCGTGCGGGCGGTGTGGAACTTCGCCCCCACCGACCTGAACCACCCGGAGGACATGATCGTGGTCAACGTTCACATGAGCGACAGCCTGCAGATTCTTTCCTACAAGATGGCGCACCGGGCGGTGGAATAACCTTCCTCCGGACGCTGGAAAAGTGGCTTCGGCCACTTTTTCGAGTTAGGAAGGAATTCCGCTTCTGGGGAGGCAGGTATTGATCCTGTCAGCCGGGGCTGACGCAGGGCTTCGGCGGAGGCCGGAGACACCCCGGCGAATAGGGGATACGACTTATTCTTTGGACAGGAGGCTATGATGGATCAGCAAAGCAGGGAGAAGCGGACGGAGCGCGACGCGCCCCTTTATGAGGGCGACGGGGAACGTATCCGCGTGCCCTCCCGCACGGCGCAGCCCCGCCGTCCGGCGGTGGTGAAGGCTGCCGCCCCAGGGAAGGCTCCCCGCCAGCCCATGGGCCGCTCGGAGGAGCTGCAGGAGCGCATGCGCTACGGGCAGACCGGGCGGCGCGAGACCGTCCGGAGCGAGGCGGACAGGCCCCGCCAGGACACCGTGTACGACGACTTTGATATTTATGACCGGAACATGCGCCAGGTCTATTCCGGCAAGAAGCAGAAGCGCCGCCGCAAGGATCCCCACCGGGGGCTGTGGCTGGCGGTGACGCTGTTGTGCCTGGCATGCACGCTGGCGGTGGCGGTGCTGGTGGCGCCCCAGGTGCTGGGGGTGCAGATTCCCGGTGTGCCGTCCTTCGCCTTTGCCAACGGGAACATCATCACCCTGGATGCGGAGCATTACGCCCAGTACAAGGTTTACCGCGGCTACATGAACACCGACACCATCTACCCCGGCGTGTACATCGACGGGGTGCATGTGGGCGGCATGACCACGGAGGAGGCCGCTGCCGCCGTGTGGCAGGTGAGCGCCTCCAACGGCGGGGACTTCGCCGTGACGGTGAACGTGGGCAACGGCAGCTGGGTGATTGATTCCACCCAGGTGCCCATGACCCGCAACGTGAACGAGATGGTGCAGGCGGCCTATGCCTGTGGACGGCAGAACACCACCGCTATCCGGGGCACGCGGGTCACCCCCCTCCAGGAGCGGCTGAACAATGCCCTCGACATGCGCGGAAACCCGGTGGTCCTTACCACCGCCATGACCTATGACAGGGCGGCGGTGCGCCAGCTGACGGACAGCATCGTGGCCTATGTCAACCGGGATCCGGTGAACGCCTCGGTGGCTGCGTTTGACTTCAATACCCGCTCCTTCACCTTCGACAGCGACGTGCCCGGAGCCTACATCGACCCGGAGGAGCTGTACAACCAGGTGATCGGGAAGCTGGACGGGGGAGAGAAGTACGCCTCCATCACCGTGGAGCCCGAGATGCTCCTGGCCCAGGTGACCAAGGCGGAGCTGATGAACAGCTTCCACAAGGTGTCCTCCTACACCACGGAGACCACCTCCAACGCCAACCGCAACACCAACATCGAGCTGTCTGCTGCGGCCATCAACGGCACCACCGTGCTGCCCGGGGAGACCTTCTCCTTCAACCAGGCCACGGGCCAGCGCACGGCGGAAAAGGGCTACCGGGAGGCCACGGCCATCTCCGGCGGGCAGAGCGTCCCCGAGGTGGGCGGCGGCGTGTGCCAAACCAGCTCCACCCTGTTCAACGCCGTGGCCCGGGCCAACCTGGAGATTGTGGAGCGCAGCCCCCACGCCTGGCCCTCCAGCTATGTGGCCAAGGGCATGGACGCCACGGTCAACTGGCCCAACCTGGACTTCAAGTTCAAGAACAACACGGATTGGCCGGTGTTCATTGTGGCGTACTACAAGAGCCGCAAGGTGACGGTGGAGCTGTACGGCATGGGCCTGGGCGACGGGGTGAGCATCGACCTGGAGAGCGAGGTCATCCGCACCATCGAGCCCTCCTCGGAAATCAAGTATGTGCAGAACACCAGCCTGCCCGCCGGCACCCAGCAGGAGACCATCAAGGCCCGCACGGGCTACGAGGTGGTGACCTACCAGGTGTGGTACCAGAACGGCAAGGAAGTGAACCGGGTCCAGCTGTGCAAGTCCACCTACAAGGCCTACCAGGCCACGATCGAATACAATTAAAGGAAAGGCGGCTGTACGCAGAAGACGTGCAGCCGCTTTTTCATGCTACTCCAAGGGATCGCGCCAGCGAAAAAGGGTCAAGGGGTGAAACCCCTTGCGCGGGTGCAGGGGCGGCGTTAGCCCCTGCGCAGGTCTGGGCGGCAGCCCAGGCGCAACAGAAAAGCAAAGATATAAAGATATAAGGAACCGAAGAAACCCAAGTTTCCGAGCGGATGCCTGCATCCGCAATGGAAACGGCAGATTGGGTCAACGCCACAGGAACGCGCCAGCGGAAACGGGTCAAGAGGTGAAACCCCTTGCGCGGGTGCAGGGGCGGCGTTAGCCCCTGCGCAGGTCTGGGCGGCAGCCCGCGTTGGAAACGGCAGGCTGAACCAAGCCGCAAAGAAACGACCTCGCCTACCAGATTGCTTTCACCCAAAGGGAGCCGACCTCATCCGGCCTTGCTGACGCTCAGCCACCTTCCCCAAAGGGGAAGGCTTGGACAGGACAGACAGAAAAAAGCGACCCGAAGGCCGCTTCAATAACAGATACCGGCAGATCAGTCCGAGGCCTCGGCCAGCTCGCGGGGCAGAAGGCGGATCATCAGCGTCTGCTCCTCGCTGTCCCACAGGGTCGCAGCGCCCAGCGCCTTCTCCAGCAGCGCGGGGGAGCACAGCGTCGTGTCACCCTCCAGCAGGAAGTCGCCATCCTCCAGGGCCACGTCCTTGCCGTCCGCCTGACAGAGGAAGCCTTCCTCCGACGGCGTGATGGTCACGGTGTAGCCCTCGGCCATGAAGGTGTATACGCCGCTCATGCTCAGGGTGAAGCTCCAGCCCTCCGCACTGGCGGCCAGGTCGGTCATGTCCAGCAGCAGCGCGCCCTCCTCCGTCTGCCATACCCGTGGCGTGGCGCGGATGGTCACGCCGTCCTCCTGGCGCAGGCAGGTCAGCTTCTCGCCGCTGTCATTGAGGACAATGGACACCCCCTTGAGCAGCGTCGGCCCGGCAGGCTCGGGCTCCGCCGTGGGGGCCTCGGTAGGCGCTTCGGTGGGGGCAGACGCTTCCGCGACAGCTGCAGCCTCGTCAGCAGCGGCAGGAATTTCGTCCAGGCCGGGCAGCGGCTCTGCAGGCTCCGGGGATACGCTGGGCGCGGGGGTGAAGGTCAGAACCGGGGTGGAGGTGGCCTGCACTTCCCTGGCTACCACGTCGGGGCTTTCAAAGAGGACGGTCTGGGTGGCGTCGCCCGCCACGCCGTCGGCGGTCAGCCCGTTAGCCTTCTGGAAGGCGATGACCGCGTTGTAGGTCTGCCGGCCGAAGGCGCCGTCCGCATCGCCGTTCAGATAGCCCAGTTCAATCAGCCGCTCCTGCAGCCGTTTGACCTGATCGCCCCGGCTGTTCATCTGCAGATTTTTGTAGCCGGTGTTGGGGGTGATGGTGGGCAGGGGCGCGGGGGTGGCGGTGGCGTTGGGATCATTGGCCGTGACGGTGGGCACCGCGGTGAGCACGACGGGGCCGGCCGTTTCGCCGGGGATGGTCTCCACCACAGCGGGGGAAGGGGTGAAGGTGGGCACGGCGGTTTCCACCGGCGGCTCCGCACCCTGTACTGCCGTGGCGAAGGTCAGGGACATGTACAGCATCAGCGTCTTGAGAAAGTCCATGGTCGTGTCTCCTTTCAGCTTGCGGACGGGCATATCCGCCGCGGGGGAAGGCGATCTATCCTGAACCGGCGGCGCCGGCAGACAATCAGCACCTCTATTATACGCCAACTTTCGTCCGAATACAATCAAAACCCGCATCTGCGCGGCAAGTTCCCGCGAAAGGGCGGCAGGGTTTGCAATTCGGCGGGCTTTGTGCTATGATAATCGAAGCATGAAGCAAGGACGGCACATGGGCCCGGCGGGCCGTTTGCGCCGCATATGGAGGAATGGTCATGCCGGCTTACTCGCCCGAGGATGCAGCAAGGGTGCTGCCGTCCTTTGACCTGTACGGTCAGGTGGTTTCCGTGGAGCGCTATGGCTGCGGCCATATCAACGATACCTTTCTGGTGGTGACCCGCAAGCCCGGCGCGGTGAAGGAGCATCGCTACATCCTGCAGCGGCTGAGCCCTGTGGCCTTTCATGAGCCGGAGAAGGTCATGGAGAACATCGCGGCGGTCACAGCCTTCCTCAAGGACAAAATCCGGGAGCGGGGCGGCGATCCCGACCGGGAAACGCTGATCATCATCCCCGCCCGGGACGGCAGGGACTACATCCTGGATCAGGAGCACGGCGGCTGCTGGCGCATGTACCTGTTCATCGAGAACAGCTTTACCTGCCAGCAGGCGGAATCCGAGGAGGTTTTCCGGGAATCCGCCAGGGCCTTCGGCGCGCTGCAGCGGGATCTGACCGCCTACCCCGCCGAGAGCCTCCATGAGACGATCCCCGACTTCCACAACACGCCCCGGCGCGTGCAGGCGCTGGAGGCGGCGGTCAGGCAGGATGCGGCGGGCCGCGCGGCAGGCGTGCAGGCGGAGATCGCCTTCGCCCTTGCCCGCAAGGCGCGCACCACCGCCCTGGTGGAGGCCCAGCGAAGAGGCGAGCTGCCCCTGCGGGTCACCCACAACGATACCAAGCTCAACAACGTCCTGCTGGACCGCACCACCGGCAAAGCCATGTGCGTGGTGGATCTGGATACGGTGATGCCGGGGCTGTGCGCCTATGACTTCGGCGACGCCATCCGCTTCGGGGCCAACACCGCCGCCGAGGACGAGGCGGATCTGGACAAGGTGCATTTCAGCCTGCCCATGTTCCGGGCCTACTGCGAGGGCTACCTGGAAAAGACCGGCGGGCTGCTGACGGCTGCGGAGGTGCGCTCGCTGCCCCTGGGAGCGTGGATGATGACCTACGAGGTGGGTATCCGCTTCCTGACGGATTACCTGGACGGGGACTGCTACTTCCACACCGACTATCAGGAGCACAACCTGGTGCGGGCCAGGAACCAGTTCGCGCTCCTCAAGGACATGGAGCGGCAGGAGCAGGCCATGCAGGCCGTGGTGGACGACTGCCTGAAGGGGCAGTCCCGCAAGAAGGAGGAACAGCAATGAAGGAACCGATTCTGCTCATCATGGCTGCCGGTATGGGTAGCCGCTACGGGGGCCTCAAGCAGATGGACCCGGTGGGCCCGGACGGCGAGGTCATTCTGGACTACAGCATTTTCGACGCCCGGCGGGCAGGCTTCAAGCGGGTGATTTTCCTCATCAAGCATGAGATCGAGGCGGACTTCAAG
>JAXEEE010000095.1:0-27100 GCA_034104265.1 Eubacteriales bacterium
GCATGGCCTGGGCCTCGCCCTTCTGAGCCAGCGTCATCGTGATGGCGGCGGTCAGGGTGGTCTTGCCGTGGTCGACGTGACCGATGGTACCAATGTTTACGTGGGGCTTTTTGCGCTCGTAACGCTCCTTAGCCATGGGAAATTCCCTCCTAAATATCAGTCATTGCGGCCCCCGCCCCGGGCGTGCCGGGGCAGGCGGCGCATGCATTACTTGCCTTCCTTGGCACGGGTGCCGATGATCTTCTCCGCCACGGACTTGGGCACTTCCTCATAGTGGTCGAACTGCATGGTGAACATGCCGCGGCCCTGGGTGCGGGAGCGCAGGTCGGTGGTGTAGCCGAACATCTCGGCCAGGGGGACAAAGGCGTGGATGATCTGATCCGCGCCGCGCATCTCGGTGCCTTCCACGCGGCCGCGGCGGCTGGACACATTGCCCATCACGTCGCCCAGATACTGGTCGGGCACAATGATCTCGACCTTCATCACGGGCTCCATCAGGCAGGGATCCGCCTTCTTCAGCGCTTCCTTGAAGGCCATGGAACCGGCGATCTCGTAAGCGGTGGCGGAGGAGTCAACATCGTGGTAGGAGCCGTCCACAACGGCAGCCTTGAAGCCCACAACCTCGAAGCCGGCCAGGATGCCGGACTTGGCAGCGCCCTGGATACCGTCGCTGATGGGCTGGATGAATTCCTTGGGAATCACGCCGCCCACGATGCGGGACTCGAACTCGTAGCCCTTGCCCTGCTCCTGGGGTTCGATCTCGATCCAGCAGTGACCGTACTGGCCATGGCCGCCGGTCTGACGGACGAAACGACCCTCGGCCTTGGCAGGCTTGCGGATGGTCTCCTTGTAGGTAACCTGGGGCTTGCCCACGGTGGCCTCCACCTTGAACTCACGCAGCAGACGGTCAACGATGATCTCCAGATGGAGCTCGCCCATGCCGGCGATGATGGTCTGACCGGTCTCCTGGTTGGTGTAGGTCTTGAAGGTGGGATCCTCTTCAGCCAGGCGCAGCAGGGCCATGGTCATCTTGTCCTGACCGGCCTTGGTCTTGGGCTCAATGGCAACCTCGATCACGGGATCGGGGAACACCATGGACTCCAGGATGATCTGCGCATTCTCGGCGCACAGGGTATCGCCGGTGGTGGTGTCCTTCAGACCCACAGCGCCGCCGATTTCGCCCGTGTAGATCTCCTCAACCTCCTCGCGGTGGTTGGCGTGCATCATCATGATACGGCTCATGCGCTCACGCTTCTGCTTGGTGGAGTTCATCACGTAGCTGCCCGCAGCCAGATGGCCGGAGTACACGCGGAAGAACGCCAGCTTGCCCACGAAGGGATCGACCATGATCTTGAAGGCCAGGGCAGAGAAGGGTTCGTCATCGGAGGGATGGCGCTCCATCTCCTTCTCAGGATCGTCGGGATCGGTGCCCTTGATGGCGGGGATATCGAGGGGGCTGGGCATGTACTCGACGATGTTGTCCAGCAGGGGCTGCACGCCCTTGTTGCGGTAGGAAGTGCCGCAGCAAACGGGGTTCATGGTGCAGGCGATGGTGGCCTTGCGGATGGCGTCCTTGATTTCTTCCTCGGTCAGCTCCTCGCCGGCGAAGTACTTCTCCATCAGGGCGTCATCGGTCTCGGCAACGGACTCGATCAGCTTGCCGCGGTACTCCTCGGCCAGCTCCATCATGTCCTCGGGGATGGGTTCGTCGCGCACGTCCTTGCCCTGATCGTCGTAGTAGACCTCAGCGCGCATGCGGACCAGGTCGATGATACCCTTGAAGGTATCTTCCTTGCCGATGGGCAGCTGGATCGGAACGGCGTTGGCATGGAGGCGTTCCTTCATCATATCCACCACGCGGTAGAAGTTCGCGCCGGTGATGTCCATCTTGTTGACATAGGCCATACGGGGAACGCCGTAGGTTTCGGCCTGCTTCCACACGGTCTCGGACTGGGGCTCAACGCCGCCCTTGGCGCAGAAGACGGACACAGCGCCGTCCAGCACGCGCAGGGAACGCTCCACCTCAACGGTGAAGTCCACGTGACCGGGGGTGTCAATGATGTTGATACGGTAGGTCTTGTTGCGGTTTTCCGGATCGCGGGGATCGTGCCAGACGCAGGTGGTGGCAGCGGAGGTAATGGTGATGCCGCGCTCCTGCTCCTGCACCATCCAGTCCATGGTGGCAGAGCCCTCATGGGTTTCGCCGATGCGGTGGGTCTTGCCGGTATAGAACAGAATGCGCTCGGTGGTCGTGGTCTTGCCGGCGTCAATGTGTGCCATGATACCGATGTTGCGCACCCTCTCAAGGGGATGGCTGCGTGCCATAGTGGCTATTCGCTCCTTTCACGTCAACAGCGTCTTTGCCTCAAAATTCAGCCAGGACAGCTTTTGTGTCAGCGTCCGCCGGATCTTACCAGCGATAGTGAGCGAAGGCCTTGTTGGCCTCAGCCATACGATGCATTTCTTCCTTGCGCTTGACGGAGGCGCCGGTGTTGTTGGCGGCGTCCATCAGCTCAGCGGCCAGGCGGTCGGCCATGGTCTTCTCACCGCGCTTGCGGGAGAACTCCACCAGCCAGCGCAGCGCCAGGGTCTGACGGCGCTCGGGGCGGATTTCCAGGGGCACCTGGTAGGTGGCGCCGCCCACACGGCGGGCCTTGCACTCCAGGGAAGGCGCCACGTTGCTCAGCGCAGCCTGGAACACTTCATTGGGGTCCTTGCCGGTCTTCTCGGCGATGGTCTCGAAAGCGGTATAGCAGACGTCCTGCGCGACACCGCGCTTGCCGTCCAGCATGATCTGGTTAATCAGCTTGGTGACGACGGTGGTCCCATGAACGGGATCCGGCAGCACCTCGCGCTTGGGTACAAAACCGCGACGGGGCATAGTATTCCCTCCTACTTCATTCCAAACAGTTCGTTGCGTTCGGCTCCGTTTGCGTCTGTCCGCAGCCTCTCCCCCGGGCGCATGTCAGCATCATGCGCTCCGGCCCCGCTCAGGGCCGGTCCTGTGCGGCGTCACGGTCCGCAGCCGCTCGTCCTGTTCCGGGGACGGGCGCGTCCGGGCATGGCGTCATTGTGCACTGGCAGGGGCCGCGCCGGCCTCAGACAGCCTCACTTCGCAGCCTTACTTCTTCGGGCGCTTGGCACCGTACAGGGAACGGGCCTGCATACGCTTGGCAACGCCGGCGGTATCCAGGGCGCCGCGGATGATGTGGTAACGAACGCCGGGCAGGTCGCGCACACGGCCGCCGCGGATCAGCACAACGCTATGCTCCTGCAGGTTGTGGCCGATGCCGGGGATGTAGCAGGTACCTTCGATGGAGTTCGTCAGGCGGATACGGGCGATCTTGCGCAGGGCGGAGTTGGGCTTCTTGGGCGTCGTGGTCTTGACGCTCAGGCACACGCCGCGCTTCTGCGGGCAGCCCTGCAGAATGGGCGCGGTAGACTTGTTAGCAGCCTTCTCGCGACCCTTGCGAACCAGCTGATTGATCGTGGGCATGAGAGCACCTCCATATTGTATGTCCAAAAATTTCCGCAACCCTCGGAAACTTATTGGCGGGGAACCGAAGTCACTTGGCGATGGCCGCTGCGGCGCAGGCAACCTCCAGGCCCAGGGCCTGGCCAAGCTCCTTCATGGACCTTACCCGCACCGCAGGCACGCCGGCGTCCTCCGCCGCGCGCACCACCTGCTGGAACAGGTACGTGTCCGCGTCGTTGGCCACATACACCCGCGAAAGGGTACCGGCCTTCAGCCCGCGGAGCACCTGACGGGTTCCAACCGCCTTCGAGGCCGCGTTGATCAGATCTTCCACGATGAATACCTCCCCTTCTTCCGCGGGAAATGCGCACCTCAAAAGGGCACACTTGCACCGCTGTATGCGTCAACCCGATCATGATACCATGGTTTTGCCCCATTGTCAACGGATTTGCCGCGATTTTTCCCAAGCTTTTGATGCTGTTTTTCTTTCCCCGGCGGGACATGCTTCTCCGGGGAGGTGTGCCATGAAAGTCTTGTGTTTGCTGGCGTTGGCGATTTTCTTTGCTTCCGGCTGCGCGGCAGAAAGCCCGCAGAAGATTCCACGGGATCTGGTGTGTCCATCCCTGCCTGAAACAATGCCCGTTTCGGAGGACGGCGTTCCCCTGCTGCAGGTGTACTTGGCGGAGGAAAACACCATCCGCGAAATGGACGCGGAAACCTATTTGATGGGGGTGGTGGCCGGTGAAATGAAGAACGACTGGCCCACGGAGGCCCTCAGGGCCCAGGCCATCCTGGCGAGAACGTTTGTGATGCGCTTCGTGTCGGAGAAGAGCAGCCGCTACGAGGGCGCGGACATCTCCACCGACATCAGCGAGGCCCAGGCCTACGACGCCTCCGCCGTGAATGAGGCCGTCCGCCAGGCCGTGGAAAGCACGGAGGGCATGGTGCTGGTCACCCCGGAGGGCGAGCTGCCCTACACCTGGTTCCACGCCCATTCCGGCGGCAGGACGGCCCTGGCCCGGGAGGCCCTGGGCTGGCAGGAGAAGGAGCCCTCCTACACCCGGGTGACCGAGGGTCTGGACAGCCCCGACGCGCCCCCGGAGGCGCAGGCCTGGGAGGCGTCCTTCATCGAGGCGGACTTTCTGGCGGCATGCCACCGGGCGGGGGCCACGGTGGAAGCCATCGGCACACTGGAGATCGCGGAGAAGGGCCCCAGCGGCAGAGCCGTAACCCTCTCCGTGGGCGGCACGGAGGTCAACGCCGCCCGGCTGCGCGTGGAGCTGGGCAGCACGGTCATGCGCTCCACGCTGCTGACTGCGCTGTCCTTCGACGGAAAGGAGGTCGCCATGGCCGGGCTGGGCTACGGCCACGGGGTGGGCATGCCCCAGTGGGGCGCTTACGACCTGGCCATGGACGGCTGGGCCGGGGAGGAAATCGCGCTACATTATTATAATGGACTGTCGCTGTGCAGCCTGTGGCCCCGGCAGGACTGACTCAGGGCAGGGGGCGGGTATCGGGCCGGGAGGTCACGGTGACAGGATGATCCATGGCCAGACGCTGCACCAGCCAGGTCTGCCCGTCAGTGACGCAGTACACGTACCCCGGCACGGTGTTGGCGTAGGGAATGTGGGCGTAGGCCAGGCATTTGCGCCCGGTGTAGGAGCTCTTGCCGCCGTTGTTGGTCACCACGGCGAACAGGGGCGTGGTGGCGGACAGGAACTCCGGCCGCAGGGCCTCCTTGCCGTGATGGGGATACTTCATCAGATCAATGTCCAGCAGCGCAGGATCAACCTGCTCCAGCAGGGCCTGCTGGGTCTTCGCCTGCATGTCGGCGGTAAAGAGCATGGTACGCTCCCCCAGCTGCACCCGGATCTGGGCGGAGCGCTCGTTCAGGTTGCAGGTATCCGGGCATTTCATCCATACATCCAGCACTGCCTCCCCCAGGGTGAAGCGGTCGCCGTCCCCGTAGGGCAGCACCGGGATTTCCCGCGTCTGCGCCGCCTGGACGGCTTTTTTCATATGCTCCGTGTAATCCTCAGGGAAGCAGATGTACAGCCCAGCCACCTCCGCCGCGTCGGCCACGGCGGCAAAGCCCTCCAGGTGGTCGTAGTGGGGATGGGTGTTCACCACATAGTCGATTTTCTCCACCCCCAGCTGCTCCAGCATGGCCGTGACCCGGCCGGACTGCTGGGCGCTGGCGCAGTCGATGAGCATGGTCTCCCCGCCGCAGCGCAGGAGCGCCGCGTCGCAGTCCAGAATCTGCGGGAAGACGATTTCCAGCAGCACTGCGTCCTCCGCAAAGGAAAAGCCCTCCAGTGCGGCCGGGTCGGTAATGGCGTCCACCAGAACCGTCTTCGTTTCCTCCCCCAGCCCCATGCAGGGCGTCAACAGCGTCATCAAAAGACAAACCCAAACAACCGCCTTGCGCAGCATGCTTCATCCTCCCTGGGCGGCTCCGCGCCGCCGGTGTGTCCGGTACAAATTTTCGAGGGCAAAATCCCGCCCGTTGCTCTTGACAACAGCGCTTGCCAATGGTACAATCTTAAATTGCATCAGTATCTTTATGTACTGTTGGCCTTTTCCTGTGCTTGCCTATTGTACACGCTTCCGGCGCAATTTGCAAGCAGGAATTTCTCTTCAACAGCGGCAACAGCGTGGATGCTGGGGCGGACGATGGACAAGGGGTGATAGCTTTCTATGGTGCACGAGGTTAACATGGGCAAGCTCCGCAAGCGCATGAGTTTCTCGCGTATCGATGAGGTTCTGGACATGCCCGATCTGATCGAGGTCCAGAAGAACTCTTATCGGCGCTTTCTTGACACTGACCTTCGTGAAGTACTGGCTGACGTATCGCCGATTACCGACTACAACGGCAATCTGGTGCTTGAATTTGTCGACTATTCCCTGGATGAGCCGAAAAACACGGTGGAGCGCTGCCGCGAGCGTGACATGACCTATGCCGCGCCGCTGAAGGTGTTTGTCCGCCTGAAGAACCGCGAGACCGGCGAAATCAAGGAATCCGACGTGTTCATGGGCGACTTCCCCCTCATGACCGACCACGGCACCTTCATCATCAACGGCGCGGAGCGCGTCATCGTGTCCCAGCTGGTGCGTTCTCCCGGCGTGTATTTCGACTGCCAGCTGGACAAGGCCGGCAAGCCCCTCTATTCGTCCCAGATCATCCCCAACCGCGGCGCCTGGCTGGAGTACGAGACCGACTCCAACGACGTGCTGTGGGTGCGTATCGACCGGGCGCGCAAGCTGCCCATCACCGTGATTCTGCGCGCCCTGGGCTACGGCACCGACGCGGAAATCATGGAGCTGATGGGCGAGGACGAGCGCCTGCAGTCCACCATCCTCAAGGGCGACAACGCCAAATCCCGCGAGGAGGGCCTGATTGAGATCTACAAGCGCCAGAAGCCCGGCGAGCCCGCCAGCGCCGAAAGCGCCACCAACATGTTCAACAGCCTCTTCTTCGATCCCAAGCGCTACGACCTGATGCGCGTGGGCCGCTACAAGTTTAACAAGAAGCTGTCCATCGCCACCCGCATCAATGGCCATATCGCCGCGGAGGATATCGTCAATCCCCAGACCGGCGAAGTCATGGTGCAGAAGGGCGAGACCATCAAGCTGGAAATGGCCCGCGCCATCCAGAATGCCGGCGTCAACGCTGTGTGGCTGGACTGCGAGGGCGCCATCCGCAAGGTCATCGGCAACAACTTCGTCGACGCCCGGGATTACCTGCCCTTCGATCCCAAGGAAGCAGGCATCCTGGAAATGGTGCACCTGCCCACCCTGAAGACCATCATCGATTCCGTGGAGCCCGACCAGCTGCTGGAGGCTGTCCGCGAGAACGCCAGCCAGCTGGTGCCCAAGCACATTCTGGCTGACGACATCGTGGCCTCCATCTCCTACCTGCTGGGCCTGCCCTACGGCATCGGCTTCACCGACGATATCGACCATCTGGGCAACCGCCGCCTGCGCAGCGTGGGCGAGCTGCTGCAAAACCAGATCCGCATCGGTCTGAACCGCCTGGAGCGCGTGGTGCGCGAGCGCATGTCCATCCAGGACAGCCTGGACGTGAAACCCGGCGATCTGATCAACATCCGCCCGGTGAGCGCGGCCATCAAGGAGTTCTTCGGCTCCTCCCAGCTGTCCCAGTTCATGGATCAGCCCAACCCCCTGGCCGAGCTGACCCACAAGCGCCGCCTGTCCGCCCTGGGCCCCGGCGGTCTGAACCGTGACCGCGCCTCCTTCGAGGTCCGCGACGTGCACTACAGCCACTACGCCCGCATCTGCCCCATTGAGACGCCTGAAGGCCCCAACATCGGTCTGATCGGCTCCCTGGCCAGCTATGCCCGCATCAACGAGTACGGCTTCATCGAGGCCCCCTACCGCCGCGTGGACAAGGAGACTGGCCGCGTCACCGATGACATCATCTATATGACCGCCGACGAGGAGGACTTCTACAAGGTTGCTCCCGCCAGCACCCCCATGAACGAGGACGGCTCCTTCGTCAATGACCGCGTTACCGTCCGCGACAAGGCCGAAATCATCGAGGTGCCCGCCAGCAAGGTGGACTTCATCGACGTCAGCCCCCGGCAGGTGGTGTCTGTGGCCACGGCCATGATCCCCTTCCTGGAGAACGACGACGCTACCCGCGCCCTGATGGGCTCCAACATGCAGCGTCAGGCCGTGCCGCTGCTGGTGCCCGAGGCCCCCGTGGTCGGCACCGGCATGGAATACAAGGCCGCCCATGACTCCGGTGTGGTCATCCTCGCCAAGGAGGACGGCGTGGTGGACAAGGTCAGCGGCGACGAGGTCGTCATCCGCGACGAGCATGGCGAGCGCCATCGCTATCGCCTGACCAAGTTTGCCCGCTCCAACCAGGGCACCTGCATCAACCAGCGCCCCGTGGTATCCGCCGGGCAGAAGATCGCCAAGGGCGACCTGCTGGCCGACGGCCCCTCCACCGAGAAGGGCGAGATCGGCCTGGGCCGCAACGCCCTGGTGGGCTTCATGACCTGGGAAGGCTACAACTACGAGGACGCCGTGCTGCTGTCCGAGAAGCTGGTCAAGGAGGACATTTACACCTCCATCCATATTGAGGAGTTCGAGTCCGAGGCCCGCGAGACCAAGCTGGGCCCGGAGGAGATCACCCGCGACATCCCCAACATCAGCGACGACGCCATCAAGGACCTGGACGAGGGCGGCATCATCCGCATCGGCGCGGAGGTCAAGGCCGGCGACATCCTGGTGGGCAAGGTGACCCCCAAGGGCGAGACCGAGCTGACCGCTGAGGAGCGGCTGCTGCGCGCCATCTTCGGCGAGAAGGCCCGCGAGGTGCGCGACACCTCCCTGCGCGTGCCCCACGGCGAGGGCGGCATCGTGGTGGATGTGAAGATCTTCACCCGCGAGAACAAGGATGAGCTGGCCCCCGGCGTCAACCAGATGGTGCGCGTGTATCTGGCGCAGAAGCGCAAGATCTCCGTGGGCGACAAGATGGCCGGCCGCCACGGCAACAAGGGCGTTGTGTCCCGCGTGATGCGCGAGGAGGACATGCCCTTCCTGCCCGACGGCACCCCCCTTCAAATTGTGCTGAACCCCCTGGGCGTTCCCTCCCGTATGAACCTGGGCCAGGTGCTGGAGATGCATCTGGGCCTGGCGTGCCGCGCGCTGGGCTGGCACATTGCCACCCCCGTGTTTGACGGCGCCACCTACGAGGAGATCCGCGAGTGCCTGGCCAAGGCCACCGAGACCATGGCCGCCCCGGAGGATCCCACCGATCCCCACATGACCGAGTATCACTTCCACAACGGCAAGCCCCTGCGCCTGAACCTGGACGATGAGGGCAAGCAGCTGTTTGTGGACGGCAAGCTGCGCGTGCGCGACGGCCGTACCGGCGACTATTTCGAGAACCCCGTCACCGTGGGCATCATGTACTTCCTCAAGCTGCACCACCTGGTTGACGACAAGATGCACGCCCGCTCCACCGGCCCCTACTCCCTGGTCACCCAGCAGCCTCTGGGCGGCAAGGCGCAGTTCGGCGGCCAGCGCTTCGGCGAGATGGAGGTGTGGGCGCTGGAGGCTTACGGCGCGGCCAACACCCTGCAGGAGATCCTGACGGTGAAGTCCGACGATACCGTGGGCCGCGTGAAGACCTACGAGGCCATCATCAAGGGCCAGAATATCCCCGCCCCCGGCGTGCCCGAGTCCTTCAAGGTGCTGATCAAGGAGCTGCAGGCCCTGTGCCTGGACATCAAGGTTCTGGACGCCAACAAGAACGAGATCATCATCCCCGAGCTTGATCCCGAGGACATGATGTCGCCCGAACCCTCCGGCGTGCGCGAGGACGAGGAGGAGACCAAGCCCGAGCTGCCCGCCATCGAGGACGACGCGGACGCCGACGACGTCATGGAGGACGACTTCAGCCGTGAAGACTTCTCCCTGGGCGGCGACGATGAGCTGGATGACGATTTCAACATGGGCGATCTGGATCTGGATCCTCTGGAGTAAGCAGGCTGCCTGCAAGGCGTCAACCGACTGGCATTGAAGGGAGTGTGGACCCTTTTGTTTGAACTGACCAACCTTGATTCCATTCAGATTGGCATGGCCTCCCCGGAGCAAATCCGGGCCTGGTCCCACGGCGAGGTCACCAAGCCTGAAACCATCAATTACCGTACCCTGAAGCCTGAGCGCGACGGCCTGTACTGCGAGCGCATCTTCGGACCCACCAAGGACTGGGAGTGCAACTGCGGCAAGTACAAGCGCATCAAGTTCAAGGACAAGGACAAGATCTGCGACAAGTGCGGCGTGCAGGTCACCCGCGCCAAGGTGCGCCGCGAGCGCATGGGCCACATCGAGCTGGCCGCGCCCGTGAGCCATATCTGGTACTTCAAGGGCATCCCCAGCCGCATGGGCATGCTGCTGGACATCAGCCCCCGGAGCCTGGAGAAGGTTCTCTACTTCGCCAACTTCATCGTGCTTGACCCCGGCAACAGCGATGAGACCGGCCTGAAGAAGTACGAGCTGATCTCCGACGCCCGCTACCGCGAGGTGGAGGCCAAGTGCGGCAAGGGCTCCTTCCGGGCCATGATGGGCGCGGAGGCCGTGCGGGAAATGCTGCAGGCCCTGGACCTGGATCAGCTGTCCCAGCAGCTGAAGACGGAGATCGCCGAGCTGGTGGAGAAGGAGCGCGACCGGGACACCGAGGGTCAGAAGCGCGCCCGGGCCGTCAAGCGCCTGGAGGTCGTCGAAGCCTTCCGCGCCAGCCATAACAAGCCCGAGTGGATGATCCTGGACGTGGTGCCCGTCATTCCTCCGGATCTGCGCCCCATGGTGCAGCTGGACGGCGGCCGCTTCGCCACCTCCGACCTGAACGACCTGTACCGCCGGGTCATCAACCGCAACAACCGCCTCAAGCGCCTGCTGGAGCTGGGCGCGCCGGACATCATCGTCCGCAATGAGAAGCGCATGCTGCAGGAGTCCGTGGACGCGCTGATCGACAACGGCCGCCGCGGCCGCCCTGTCACCGGCCCCGGCAACCGGGCGCTGAAGTCCCTGTCCGACCTGCTGCGGGGCAAGCAGGGCCGCTTCCGCCAGAACCTGCTGGGCAAGCGCGTGGACTACTCCGGCCGAAGCGTTATCGTCGTCGGCCCCGAGCTGAAGCTGCACCAGTGCGGCCTGCCCAAGTACATGGCCCTTGAGCTGTTCAAGCCCTTCGTGATGGAGCGGCTGGTCAGCCTCAAGATCGCCCACAACGTCAAGTCCGCCAAGCGCGCCGTGGAAAAGGTGCGCCCCGAGGTGTGGGACATCCTGGAGGAGGTCATTAAGGACCATCCCGTCCTGCTGAACCGCGCCCCCACCCTGCACCGTCTGGGCATCCAGGCCTTCGAGCCCATCCTGGTGGAGGGCAAGGCCATCAAGCTGCATCCCCTGGCCTGTACCGCCTTCAACGCCGACTTCGACGGCGACCAGATGGCCGTGCACGTACCCCTGTCCATGGAAGCCCAGGCCGAGGCCCGCTTCCTGATGCTGGCCCACAACAACATCCTCAAGCCCCAGGACGGCAAGCCCGTCATCAGCCCCTCCCAGGACATGGTCATCGGCTGCTACTACCTGACCATCGAGAACGAGAACGGCAAGGGCGAGGGCCACTGGGTCAGCGACGCCACCGGCGAGCGCGTATCCCGCGACAGCACCGAGCCCAAGCACTGGACTGGCTTCACCTTCTGCGACGCGGCGGAGGCCCACATGGCCTACGCCCTGGGGAAGATCTCCCTGCAGAGCCCCATCCGCGTGCGCCTGGAGCGCACCTTCAAGGGCGAGACCGGCACCAAGATCATCGAGACCACCCTGGGCCGCCTGATCTTCAACGACGCGCTGCCCCAGGATCTGGGCTTCAAGAAGCGCGAGTGCCTGGACGACATGTTCGAGCTGGAGGTCAACGAGCTGGTGGGCAAGAAGCAGCTGTCCAACATTGTGGACATGTGCTTCCGCAGCCAGGGCGAGCACCGCACCGCGCTGGTGCTGGACGCCATCAAGGCCCTGGGCTACAAGTTCTCCACCGTGGGCGCGGTCACCGTGTCCGTGGCTGACATCAAGACCCCGCCCTGCAAAGCCACCATGCTGGCCGAGACCGACGAGCAGGTGCGCAAGGTCAACAACCTCTACCGCCGCGGTCTGCTCAGCGAGGACGAGCGCTACAAGCGGGTCATCGACCTGTGGAACACCTGCACCCACGCCCTGCGCGACCAGATCCTGCCCAACCTGGACAAGTTCAACCCCATCCGCATGATGACCGACTCCGGCGCCCGCGGTTCTTCCGCGCAGGTGTCCCAGCTGGCCGGCATGCGCGGCCTGATGGCCTCTCCCTCCGGCAAGACCGTGGAGCTGCCCATCCGCGCCAACTTCCGCGAGGGTCTGAGCGTGCTGGAGTTCTTCCTGTCCTCCCACGGCTCCCGCAAGTCCCTGTCCGATACCGCACTGCGTACCGCTGACTCCGGTTACCTGACCCGCCGTCTGGTGGACGTCAGCCAGGAGGTCATCGTCCGCGAGGAAGACTGCTTCGCCACCCGCGGCGAGAAGGTTCGCGGCATCGTGGTGCAGGAGCTGATGAGCGGCAAGCAGTCCATCGAGTCCCTGGAGGACCGTCTGCGCGGCCGCACCGCTGCCGAGGACATTCTGGATCCCGCCACCGGCGAGGTGCTGGTGCATCTGAACGAGTCCATCGACCATGACAAGGCCAAGCTTATCGCCTCCCGCGGCGTGAAGAAGGCCTCCGTCCGCTCCGTGCTGACCTGCCGCACCGAGCATGGCGTCTGCGCCCGCTGCTACGGCCAGAACATGGCCCACGGCGGCAAGGTGGACATCGGCGAGGCTGTGGGCATCATCGCGGCTCAGGCCATCGGCGAGCCCGGCACCCAGCTGACCATGCGTACCTTCCATACCGGCGGCATCGCTTCCGGCGACGACATCACCCAGGGTCTTCCCCGCGTTGAGGAGCTCTTCGAGGCCCGCAAGCCCAAGCGCGAGGCCACCCTGAGCGAGATCAGCGGCCGCGTGTCCATCCAGGAGACGAAGAAGAAGCGCGAGCTGGTCATCACCTCCGACGAGGACAGCCGCGAGCAGAAGGCCTACCAGATCACCTACGGCAGCCGCCTGAAGGTGCAGGAGGGCGACCATGTGGAGGCCGGCGACGAGCTGATCGAGGGCTCCATCAACCCCCACGATCTGCTGCGCATCCTGGGCGTGAAGGCCGTGCAGGAGTACCTGCTGAAGGAAGTTCTGTCCGTGTACCGCCTGCAGGGCGTGGCCGTGGCCGACAAGCACATCGAGATCATTGTGCGGCAAATGCTGCGCAAGGTTCGCGTGGAGGACAGCGGCGACACCAACCTGCTGCCCGGCTCCCTGGTGAACATCTTCCACTTCGAGGAAGTGAACCGCAAGACCATCATGGAGGGCGGCCGTCCCGCCATCGCCAAGCGCATCCTGCTGGGCATCACCAAGGCCTCCCTGGCCACGGACAGCTTCCTGTCCGCCGCCTCCTTCCAGGAGACCACCCGCGTGCTGACCGAGGCTGCCATCAAGGGCACTGTGGATCCGCTGATCGGCCTGAAGGAGAACGTCATCCTGGGCAAGCTGATCCCCGCCGGCACGGGCCTGAAGCGCTACAAGGGCATCGAGGTTCGCGAGAACTACGACTTCTGATCCGCCGGATTGGCCGGACAAACATTCACGGGAGCTTCCGGGTTCGGAGGCTCCCGTTTCCGTACACAAGCACATGGGAGGCATACCATGCAGAACGTTATCCTCATCGGCATGCCGGGCTGCGGCAAATCCACGGTGGGCGTGGTGCTGGCCAAGGCCCTGGGCATGGACTTTATCGACGCGGATCTGGTGATTCAGCGCAGCGCGGGCAAGCGGCTCTCCGCGCTGATTGACGAATTGGGCGACGAGGGCTTCCGCCAGCTGGAGAACCGCATCAACGCGGGGATCGAGGCGGAGAACACCGTCATCGCCACCGGCGGCAGCGTGGTCTACGGGCAGGAGGCCATGGAGCACCTGCGCAGGATCGGCCAGGTGATCTACCTGCAGCTGAGCTACGAGCAGATCGAGGAGCGCCTGGGCGACCTGCATGCCCGGGGCGTGACCATCAAGCCTGGCTGGACGCTGCGGGATCTGTACAACGAGCGCGTGCCGCTGTATGAGCGCTACGCCCATCTGACCGTCCCCTGCGACGGGCTGCGGCTGCGGGAGGTCGTCGGGGTGATCCGCAGGCATCTGGGCGATCTGTGACGAAATAACGCGAACATATTTTCTGTTCGTCTTGATCTGCCGCTGGCATTTATGGTATAATGAACCATTGACATGAACCATTTGCAAGGAGTAACGCGAACATGACGCAGACCTATAACGCTGGTAATCTTCAGGTGCTGGAGGGGCTGGAGGCCGTACGGATGCGGCCGGGCATGTACATTGGCACCACGTCCTCCCGGGGACTGCACCATCTGCTGTGGGAGATTGTGGACAACGCCATTGACGAGGCCAGCAACGGCTATGCCGACACGGTGAAGGTCACCCTCCACCAGGACGGCTCCGCCTCCGTGTTTGACAACGGCCGCGGCGTGCCCGTGGACGAGCACCCCACCCTGCACATTTCCGGCGTGGAGGTCATCTACACCAAGCTGCATGCCGGCGGCAAGTTCAACAACGAGAACTACAGCTATTCCGGCGGATTGCACGGCGTGGGCGCGTCGGTGGTGAACGCACTGTCGAAGTGGCTTACGGTGGACGTTTTCCTGGACTGGACCCACTGGCGCATGCGCTTTGAGAGCCGCTATGACGAGAAGGCCGGGAAGGTGCTGGCGGGCGTCCCCACCGGCCCCCTGGAGAAGGTGGGCAACACCCGCAAGCGCGGCACTCTGGTGCGCTTCCTGCCGGACGACACCATCTTTGAGGATGTGAAGTTCAACGGCGAGCTGGTGGCCCGCCGCCTGCAGGAGCTGGCCTACCTGAACAAGGGGCTGATGATCACCTTCGTGGACGAGCGGGTGAAGGATCCCGCCCAGCGGGAGAAGACCTTCCACTACGAGGGCGGCATCAGCGACTACGTCCGCTACCTCAACGCGGACAAGACCGTCCTCCACGACGAGCCCATCTACATGGAGGGGCAGAAGGACGCCGTCATCTGCCGGGTGGCCATCCAGTACACCGACGGCTACACCGAGAGCCTCTTCTCCTACGTCAACAACATTCCCACCGGCGAGGGCGGCAGCCACGAGACGGGCTTCAAGGCGGCCTTCACCAAGGCCATGAACGATTACGCCCGCAAGACCGGCGCCCTGCGGGAAAAGGACAACAACCTCTCCGGCGAGGACTTCCGGGAGGGCCTGACCTGCGTGATCATCGCCATGGTGAAGAATCCCCAGTTCGAGGGCCAGACCAAGGGCCGCCTGGGCAACAGCGAGGTGCGCCCGGCGGTGGAAGCCATCATTGCCGAGAAACTGGCGGACTGGCTGGACAACCTGAAAAACCAGGACATCGCCAACCAGATTGTGCAGAAGGCCATCAAGGCCGCCCAGGTACGCGAAGCCGCCCGCAAGACCCGGGACAATGCCCGCAAGGCCAATCAGCTGGAGGCCGCGCCCCTGGTGGGCAAGCTCAGCGCGTGCCGGGGCCGCAAGCCCGCGGAGAACGAGCTGTTCATCGTGGAGGGCGACTCCGCCGGCGGCAGCGCCAAGCAGGGCCGGGACAGCCGCTACCAGGCCATCCTCCCCCTGCGCGGCAAGCCCCTCAACGCCGAGAAGAAGCGTCTGGATCAGGTGCTGGCCAACGAGGAGTTCCGCAGCCTGATCACCGCCCTGGGCACCTCCATCGACGAGGGCTTCACCCTCAGCAACCTCAAGTACCACAAGATTATCATCCTCTCCGATGCCGACCAGGACGGTGCGCACATCCGGGCCATCCTGCTGACCTTCTTCTACCGCTACATGAAGGAGCTGATCGCCGCGGGGCATGTGTACATCGGCATGCCGCCGCTGTACAAGGTGCAGAAGGGCTCCAAGGTCTGGTACGCCTACGATGACAAGGAGCTGGGCAAGTACACGAAGGCTGCCGGGAAGGGCTACACGCTGCAGCGCTACAAGGGCCTGGGCGAAATGAACCCGGAGCAGCTGTGGGAGACCACCATGGATCCCGCCCAGCGCAAGCTGATGCAGGTGACCATTGACGACGCGGCCCAGTCCGACAGGCTTATCACCATCCTCATGGGCGACAAGGTGGAGCCGAGGCGGGACTACATCACCGAGCACGCGGACTTCAACAAGGAAGATCATTTTGAGCTGCCGCCGGAGCAGCTGGAAGGGAGGGCTTAATCCATGGCGAAGAAGCGTGAACCCGAAAAGCCCATCGCTGCGGACGATCCGTCCCGGATCCTGCAAACGTCCCTGGAGGACGTGATGCATCAGTCCATGATGCCCTACGCCGAGCACGTCATTCTGGAGCGCGCCCTGCCCCGGGTGGAGGACGGATTGAAGCCCGTGCAGCGGCGCATCCTCTACACCATGATGGAGCTGGGCAACACCCCCGACAAGCCTCACCGCAAGTGCGCCCGCATCGTGGGCGACTGCCTTGGTAAATATCACCCCCACGGCGACAGCAGCGTGTACGACGCCCTGGTGCGCATGGCGCAGCCCTTCTCCATGCGGGGGCCGATGGTGGACGGCCACGGCAACTTCGGCTCCATCGACGGGGACAGCGCGGCCGCCATGCGTTATACCGAGGCCCGCATGGCGCCCCTGGCCATGCTGATGCTCCGGGACATCGAGAAGGACACCGTGCCCTTCCGCCTGAACTTCGACGATACCCTCAAGGAGCCGGACATGCTCCCGGCCCGCTTCCCGAACCTGCTGGTCAACGGGGCCAGCGGCATCGCCGTAGGCCTGGCCACCAACATTCCGCCCCACAACCTGGGCGAAAGCATCCGCGCCGTCATCGCCCAGATCGAGAACCCCGACATCTCCCTGGATGCGCTGATGAAGATCATCCCCGGCCCGGACTTCCCCACCGGCGGCGTGCTGGTGGCCAATGACGAGATCCGCCGGGGCTACGAGACGGGCCGCAGCAAGCTGTCCGTCCGGGCGAAGGTGCACATCGAGGACGGCAGCGCGGGGCGCAAGCTGATCTGCATCACCGAGGTGCCCTACCAGGTGAACAAGGCCGCCATGCTGGAGAAGATCCTGAAGCTGTCCGAGGAGAAGAAGGCCGCCCTGGGCTGCATCTACGACATCCGGGATGAGTCCGGCCGTGACGGCATGCGGGCGGTCATCGAGCTGAAGAAGGACGCGGACGTGAACCGGGTGCTGCAGTACCTGTACAAGTACTCCGACCTGCAGGTGACCTTCGGGGTGAACATGGTGGCCATTGCCGACGGCAAGCCCGTGCAGATGGGCCTGAAGAGCATGATCGCCTACTTCATCCGGCACCAGAAGGACGTGGTCACCCGCCGCACGGAGTACGACCTGAAGCAGGCCAGGGCCCGGGCGCACATCCTGCTGGGATTGATGATCGCCCTGGACAACCTGGACGAGGTCATCGCCCTCATCCGCGCCAGCAAGACCCCCAAGGAAGCCAAGCAGCGGCTGATGGAGCGCTTCGAGCTGACGGACGTGCAGGCCCAGGCCATCCTGGACATGCGCCTGCAGCGGCTGACGAACCTGGAGATCGAGGCCCTGCGGAAGGAGTACGCCGACCTGCTGAAGCTGATCGACAAACTCGAGGGCATCCTGGGCAGCGAGAAGAAGCTGCTGGCGGTGATCCGCAAGGAGCTGCAGGAGATCGAGCAGGAATACGCCGACGAGCGCCGCACGGTGCTGGAGGCCCCCGCCGACACCCCCGTGGAGCCTCTGGACGAGACGCCCATCCCCGAGGAGGCCTTTGTGGCCTACACCTACGGCGGGCAGCTGAAGCGCATGCTGCCTGCCATGCTGCGCAGGAATCCCCTGCCCACCTATGAGGAGGACAGCCGGGAAGCGGCTCAGTACCTCTTCCTGACGAAGACGGACGAGACGCTGCTGATCTTCACCGACCACGGCAACTGCTATCCCCTGAGCGTAGGCGCGCTGAACGAAT
Organism: Eubacteriales bacterium; assembly: GCA_034104265.1. Lineage (GTDB taxonomy): Bacteria > Bacillota > Clostridia > Christensenellales > Aristaeellaceae > UBA11524. The sequence continues at coordinate 18,107 of JAXEEE010000095.1, forward strand.
GCAAGCCCAAGGATCGGGGCCAGCTGCTCTCAGGCGTGCTGCAGGGTCTGGAGGAGGGCGAAGCGCCCCTGTACATGACCTGCGTGAAGCTCACCGACCTGGGCAAGATGCCCGACCTGCTCTTTGTCACCCGGCAGGGTATGATCAAGCGCACCGCCGCCGGGGATTACGAGGTGCGCAGCCGCAAATTCGCCGCGGTAAACGTGAAGAAGGACGACCGGCTGCTGGCGGTGTTCCCCGCCGATACCCGGGATGATCTGCTGATGGTCAGCCGCCTGGGCATGAGCATCCGCTTCGCCCTGGACACCGTGCCCACCCAGGGCCGCATTTCCGCCGGCGTGAAGGCCATGCAGCTGGACGCGGGGGACGAGGTCATCTGGTGCGCGCAGCTGCCGAACGATGGCGAGCTGGTGCTGTTCTCCGACCGGGGCTACGGCAAGCGCGTCCCCGCCCTGGACTTTGAGCGGCAGAACCGCAACGGCAAGGGCGTACGTGCCTTCGCCTTCAACAAAAACGGCAGCAACGGCCGGTGCATCGCGGGCCTGTTCCTGGCGGACAGGGATCCCTGCACGCTGATCGTCACCCAGGCGCAAAGCCCCGCCACCCGCCTGAACAAGGACGATGTGCTCCTGCAGAGCAAGTCCGACCGGGGCATGCCCTACGTCATGGCCATCCTGGACGACGTGGTCACCGGCCTGATGGGCGAGGCCGTAGTGGAAACAGGCGGCTGATGTGTTGCGCTCGGGGCTGTTTCGTGATATGATGGTAGCCATCGGGAGGTACAAGCATGAACCGCAATGAATCCTTTCCGGCCCTGACTGTCAGCGCGCTGAACGTGCGCCTGGGCTGGGCCAACCTGGAGATCATGGTGGACGATGTGGAGGACATTCAGGTGCTGCTCTCCGGCGACGAAGGCGAGATCGCGGAGATGAAGCTGACCCTGCAGGAGGGGCGGCTGCAGGTGGAGCAGCCCTCCTACGGCATTTCCACCCGGATCCACAACAGCAAATGGATGCAGGTGGTCGTCCGGCTGCCCCGGGACTGGAAGGGCTCGGTGGACGCCAGCTCCGTCACCGGCAGTGTGAACGTGCGGGGGGTCACCGGCACGGATCTGAACCTGGACACCGTTTCCGGCGATGTGCGGGCCGCGTCCCTGACGGGCATCAGCCTGGCGCTGCACACCGTCTCCGGCGACGTGCTTGCCCACGATCTTTCCGGCGAGAGCTGCTCACTGCGCACAGTGTCGGGCAAGGTGCGGCTGGACGGCGCAAGCTTTGTCTCCTACCGGCTCAATGACGTCAGCGGCGACGTGGCCCTGACGCTCTCCGACGCCTTTGAGCGGCTGGACGGCGTGACGGTCTCCGGCAACGTGAGCATCACCGCGCCCATTACCCGGGCGGACGCGTCATTGCGTGCCATCAGCGGCAGGCTCCTGACCGAGGGCGTATCCATCGGCTCCGGCGCGCCCAGGGTGGCCATGTCCAGCGTATCGGCCAACGTACAGCTGATCTGCAGCCTGAAGCAGACAGACGAAACCAATCTTTGAGGAGGAATATTCCCATGGCAAGACAGAATTTCGGCTTTGGCGGCGGCGCCAACATGCAGCAGCTGATGCGTCAGGCCCAGAAGATGCAGCAGCAGATGGCCGAGGCCCAGGAGAAGCTGGACGCGGCGGAGTACGAGGCTGCCAGCGGCGGCGGCATGGTGCAGGTGAAGGTCAGCGGCAAGCGCGAGGTGACCAGCATCGTCATCGACCCCCAGGTGGTGGATCCCGACGACATCGACATGCTGCAGGATCTGATCATGGCTGCGGTGAACGAGGCCCTGCGCAAGGGTGAGGAAGCCCGGGAGAACACCATGGGCAAGATGGTGCCCGGCGGCATGGGCGGCCTGTTCTGACCGTGAGCCAGATCGAGCCCATCGCGCGGATGGTGGCGGAGCTGTCCCACCTGCCGGGCATCGGGCAAAAGACGGCTCAGCGCCTGGCCTACCATATCGTCAGCATGCCCCTGGATGACGTGCGCGCCCTGGCCACGGCCATCTGGCAGGGGCGCAAGGCCATCCGCTACTGCCAGGTCTGCGGCAACTACGCCGCCGGGGATACCTGCGGCGTCTGCGCCGATCCCGAGCGGCACAACGGGCAGATCTGCGTGGTGCGGGATCCGCGGGACGTGGCCGCCATGGAGCGCATGCACGACTATCACGGATTGTACCATGTGCTGCACGGCACCCTGTCCCCCATGGACGGCGTGGGCCCGGACGATATCCGCATCAAGGAGCTGGTAAGCCGTCTGGCCACGGAAGAGGTGACCGAGGTGATCCTGGCCACCAACCCGGACATCGAGGGTGAGGCCACAGCCACCTACATTGCCCGGCTGCTCAAGCCCCTGGGGGTGCGGGTCACCCGCATCGCCCATGGCGTGCCGGTGGGCTCCGACCTGGAATACGCGGACGAGGTGACGCTCTCGAAGGCCCTGGAAGGACGCAGGGACATGTAACCATCACGCAGGCGGCGGCTCACGGGCTGCCGCCTGCTTCGTTCCGGGGGATATGTTCCCCCATGCAAAGGAGGCAACGTATGGATTGGTCTCAGATACTGCCCTGGGCGACGGTGGGGCTTTCCGCCCTCTCCGCGCTGATGCTGCTGGCGCTGCTGATCCGCCAGGGACGGTTCAGCCGCAGGCAGACCCGGCAGCAGTCCGCCCTGCGGGAGGAAATGCTGCGCGGCCTGGATCAGCAGTGGGAGGACATCTCCGCTGCCCTGCAGGACGCCTCCGGCCAGGTGGTCAACGCGGTCAGCGCCATCGGGCAGAGCCAGTCCACCCTGCTGGAGGGCATGCAGCGGCAGCAGTACCAGTCCGCCCGGAATCAGCAGGAGAGCCTGCATCAGGCCCTGACACGGCTGGACACCCAGCTGGAGCAGCTGCGCCAGAGCGTGCAGCAGAGCCTTGCCACCCTCCGCCAGGACAACGACCGCCAGCTCACCGAGATGCGCCGCACCGTGGACGAGAAGCTGACCCAGTCCCTGGACAAGCGGCTGAACGACTCCTTCGCCCAGGTGAGCCAGCGTCTGGAGCAGGTGTACAAGGGGCTGGGCGAAATGCAGACCCTGGCCAGCGGCGTAGGCGACCTGAAGAAGGTGCTCTCCGGGGTGAAGACCCGGGGCAACTGGGGCGAGATGCAGCTGTCCGCGCTGCTGAAGCAGCTGATGGCCCCCGGCCAGTACGACGAGAACGTGGCGGTGATGCCCGGTTCCGCCGAGCGGGTGGAGTTCGCCCTGCGCCTGCCCGGCCGGGACGGGGAAATCACCTACCTGCCCATTGACAGCAAGTTCCCCCAGGAGGACTATCTCCGCCTGACCGAGGCCAGCCAGGCCGCCGACCGGGATGCCTTGGAGGAGGCCCGCAAGGCCCTGGCCCAGCGCATGAAGGCGGAGGCCCGGCGCATCAGCAGCAAGTACATCGCCCCGCCCCACACCACGGACTTTGCGGTGATGTTCCTGCCCGTGGAGGGGCTCTACGCCGAGGTGGTACAGATTCCCGGCCTGACCGAAAGCATCCAGCAGGAGTACCGGGTGGTGGCGGCAGGCCCCAGCACCTTCGCGGCGCTGCTGAACGCCCTTCAAATGGGCTTCCGCACCCTGGCCATCGAGCAGCGCTCCGGCGAGGTGTGGAAGCTGCTGGGCCAGGTGAAGAGCGACTTCGGCAAGTTCGCCGACACCCTCGACAAGACCCGGCAGAAGCTCCAGCAGGCCAGCGAGTCCATCGACACGGCCTTCACCCGCACCCGGGCCATCCAGAAGCGTCTGGGCGCGGTGGAGACACTCGACAGCGGCACGGAGGAGGACACATGATCATCCACACGGGTCTGCGCACGGACATTCCCGCCTTCTACACCCCCTGGCTGCTGAACCGGCTGCGGGAGGGCTATGTGCTGGTGCGCAACCCCTTCAACCCCTCCAGCGTCACCCGCTACAGCCTTTCGCCGGAGGTGGTGGATCTGATCGCCTTCTGCACGAAGAACCCCCGGCCCATGCTGCCCCACCTGGACGCCCTCCAGGGCTGCAGGCAGTACTGGTTCGTGACCATCACCCCCTACGGGCGGGAGCTGGAGCCAAACGTGCCGCCCAAGGAGCAGGTGATGGCGGACTTCCGCGCGCTGTCGGGGATGGTGGGGCCGCAGGCCATGGCCTGGCGGTACGATCCCATCCTGCTGTGGGGTGAATGGACGGTGGAGAAGCACCTGGCGGCCTTTGCGGAGATGGCGGCGGCCCTCGAGGGCGCGACGGACACCTGCGTGATCAGCTTCATCGACCTGTACAAAAAGGTGCGGCGGAACTTTCCCGAGGCCCGGGAGGTCGCCCGGGAGGACAGGCTGCGGCTGGGGGCGGGCATGGCGGAGATTGCCCGCCGCCACGGCATCAGGCTGAAAAGCTGCGCCGAGGGGGATGAGCTGGCGCCCTACGGGGTGGACTGCTCCGGCTGCATGACCATTGCGACGTATGAGCGGGCTCTGGGCTGCCGCCTGCGCGCGCCCCGAGCGGTATCCAACCGGCAGGGCCAGTGCGCCTGCCACCTGACCTGCGACATCGGCGCGTACAACAGCTGCGGGCATTTCTGCCGCTACTGCTACGCCAACGAGAGCCCGGCCATTGTTCGGGAAAACATGCGACGCCACAATCCTGCGTCACCCTTCCTCATCGGCGGAAGCATGCCCGGGGACGTGATCCACACCCCCCGCCAGGCCTCCTGGAGGGACAATCAGCTGTCCATGGACGGGCTGCTGTAAGATCATCCTGTACACAAAAAAGACAGCCTCAGGCCGGGCCAGGCGTTGACATCCCTTGGCGGATGTGTTATGCTGTCAGGGAATTCGGTGGCAATACGAACGAAACAGGATGGAGATTGTCGGATGTTCGCTGCAATGTACGTGCTTGGCATTCTGGGTCTACTGATTAGCCTCGCTCTTGTACGACTGCTTACGTACGGGAGCGTGTCTGAAAGTTATGCCCGGCAATGCCATGCGTGACAGGGTGGCGGATGCTGAGGCGGGCCGTCGCCCACCTCGACCGAGCCTCCTACAACCATGACGTACAGCCTGCGGTCTGACTTTCAGACGGCAGGTTTTTTTGTACCGTGGAGGACGCGCAAGGACGCGCGCTCCCCACGCCATAACCAATCACAGGAGGGAAGATCATCATGCAGATGACCGGCGCAAGGATTGTGATGGAATGCCTGCTGGAGCAGGGCGTCGACACGGTATTCGGCTACCCCGGCGGCACCATTCTCAACGTCTACGACGAGCTGTACAACTATGAAGGCCGCATCAGGCACATTCTCACCGCCCATGAGCAGGGCGCGTGCCACGCGGCCGACGGCTATGCCCGCTCCACCGGCAAGGTGGGCGTGTGCTTCGCCACCTCCGGCCCCGGGTGCACCAACCTGGTCACCGGCATCGCCACGGCCTACATGGATTCCTCGCCCATCGTGTGCATCACCTGCAACGTGAGCACAAACCTGCTGGGCAAGGACTCCTTCCAGGAGGTGGACATCACCGGCGTGACCATGCCCATCACCAAGTGCAACTTCCTGGTGCGCTCTGTGGACGAGCTGGCCGACACCATCCGCGAGGCCTTCGCCATCGCCCGCAGCGGCCGCCCCGGCCCGGTGCTCATCGACATTGCGAAGAACGCCACCGCCGAGACTGCCGATTACGAGTCCCTGCCCCGCAGCGCCCACGGCACCTCCGGCCGTCTGGGCGCGCTGATGGCCCGTTCCTCCCACGACTTCAAGGCCCCCGAACCCGATCACCGGGACATCGACAAGCTGGTGGAGATGATCAACCAGGCCCAGAAACCCCTGCTGATCTGCGGCGGCGGTGTGGTTCGTGCCCGGGCACACAAGGAATTCGAGGAGTTCGCCAACCGCATTGACGCCCCCGTAGCCATCACGCTCATGGGCGGCGGCGGCTTCCGCGGGCGCAACAAGCTGACCACCGGCATGATCGGCATGCACGGCTCCCAGGCCTCCAACATGGCCGTGGACGCCTGCGACCTGCTCATCGCCGTGGGCTGCCGCTTCTCCGACCGCGTGGCCCTGAAGCCCGCCACCTTCGCCCAGAACGCGAAGATCGTGCAGATCGACATTGACCGCAGCGAAATCAACAAGAACGTGCAGACCGACCACCACATCATCGGCGACGCCCGGCGGGTGCTGGAGCTGCTGCTGGAGCGGGTGGGCCAGCTGCACCACGATGATTGGAAGGACTACGTGTTCTCCTTCAAGACGGAGACAGAGTACGACGAGGCGGAGGATCGTCTGACCCCCGCGCAGGTGCTGTCCACCATCGCGCAGGTGCTGCCGCAGGATACCATTGTCGCCACGGACGTGGGCCAGCATCAGATGTGGGCCATCCAGCACTTCCACTTCGACTATCCGGGTCAGCTGCTGACCTCCGGTGGCTTTGGCACCATGGGCTTCGGCCTGGGCGCGGCCATCGGCGCGCAGGTGGCGCATCCGGACAAGTGCGTGCTGCACGTGACCGGCGACGGCTCCTTCCGCATGAACTGCAACGAGCTGGCCACCGAGCAGGCCTACAACCTGCCCATCATCACGGTGCTGTTCAACAACGGCACCCTGGGCATGGTACGCCAGTGGCAGACGCTGATCTACAAGGAGCATTACTCCCAGACCACGCTGGATCGCGCGCCGGACTTTGTGAAGCTGGCGGAAGCCTATGATCTGGGCGGCAAGCGGGTATCCACAGTGGAGGAGCTGGAGTCGGCGCTGACCGAGGCCCTGGAAGGCCATCGGGGCTACGTGATCGACTGTGTGATTGACATGGACGAGAAGGTTCGCCCGATGGTGGGCGGCGGCAGCCACATCACGCAGTTCATGCTGGACTGACGTCTTCGTCAAAGTGGCTCCGCCACTTTGACGAGGATGGCACTCGCTCACTGGTCGGCTGGCTGCGCCAGCCTCCCGGCCGTTCGCTCGTGTAAGGAAGCGATTCCTAACGAAATCGCGCAAAAATCGCCGCGCATGTCGCCGATTTTTGATTACAGTCTGCCGACGGCGAATTGGTGGACTATACCGGAGGCTTCGCCCCTTTTCTCCGCCGACCTTGACCGACGTTCGGCTTGATCGCCGCGACCCATCTTGTCCGACGATGCATCGCTTCCCGGAATCCCGCAAGCTCATCATATTCGTTAGTCGAAACGAGGCGAAGCCTCCGAAGCCCTCTGCAAGCCCTGCAATGATTCGATAGGAGAATGCTTGATATGAACGAAATCAACCGTCAGACCCTGGCCGTCCTGGTGGACAACGAGGCCGGCGTGCTGTCCCGCGTGGTGCGCCTGTTCTCCGGCAAGGGCTACAATATCGAGTCCCTGGCCGTGGGCACCACCGACGACCCCAAGGTGTCCCGCATCACCATTGAAATTTCCGCCACGGAGACGCAGACCCACCTGATCTCCAGCCAGCTGCGCAAGCTGATCTGCGTGCACTCCGTCAAGGCGCTGAACCCCAGCCACGCCATCCGCCGGGAGCTTGTGCTGATCAAGGTCATGGCCAACACCAGCGAGACCCGCAACGAGGTCATCCAGATCGCCAACATCTTCCGCGCCAGCATCATCGACGTGTCTGTCTCCTCCCTGACCCTTGCTGTCATCGGCGATGAGAGCAAGGCTGAAGCCATCCAAAACCTCCTCAAGGAGTTTGGAATTCTCGAGCTGGTGCGCACCGGCATGGTCGCACTGGAGCGCGGACAATTCACCATTGACGAACAGACGAAAGTGAAAGGGGAATACGACTATGGCAAAAATGTACTATGAGAAGGACTGTGACCTGAACAAGCTCACCGGCAAGACCGTGGCCGTCATCGGCTACGGCTCCCAGGGCCATGCCCACGCGCTGAACCTGCGGGATTCCGGCGTGGACGTGGTGGTTGGCCTGCGCAAGGGCGGCAAGAGCTGGCCCGTGGCGGAGAAGGACGGCTTTGAGGTGCTGACCGTTCCGGAAGCCACCAAGCGCGCCGACATCATCATGATCCTGATCAACGACGAGAAGCAGGCGGACATGTACCGTCAGGACATCGCCCCCTACCTGACCGAGGGCAAGGCCATCGCGTTCGCTCACGGCTTCAACATCCGCTACAAGCAGATTGTACCTCCCGCGGGCGTGGACGTGTTCATGGCGGCTCCCAAGGGGCCGGGCCACACCGTGCGCAGCCAGTATGTTGCCGGCAAGGGCGTGCCCTGCCTGGTTGCTGTTGAGCAGGACGCCACCGGCCACTGCTATGACATCGCCCTGGCCTACATCGCGGGCATCGGCGGCGCGCGCGCCGGCATCATGGAGACCACCATGCACGACGAGACCGAGACCGACCTGTTCGGCGAGCAGGCCGTGCTGTGCGGCGGCGTGGTTGATCTGATGCGCTGCGGCTTCGAGACCCTGGTGGAAGCCGGCTACGAGCCCGAGAACGCCTACTTCGAGTGCATCCATGAGATGAAGCTGATCGTCGACCTGATCAACAAGGGCGGCGTGGCAGCCATGAACTACTCCATCTCCGACACCGCCGAATACGGCGAGTACGTCTCCGGCCCCCGCGTGCTGCCCTATGAGCAGACCAAGGCCAACATGAAGGCTGTGCTGAAGGACATCCAGGACGGCACCTTTGCGGGCAAGTGGATCGCCGAGAACAAGAACGGCCGCTGCTTCTTCAACTCCAAGCGCGACCAGCTGGCCCAGCATCCCATGGAGATCATCGGCCGTCAGCTCCGCGAGCAGATGCTCTGGAAGAACGACTCCAACCTGGACAACGCGTCCAACTGAGGAACATACGGAGGAAGGGGGCGCTGCCCCCTTCACCCCCGCCAGAGGGCTGCATAGCCCTCTGGACTCCCAGGGGTTTCACCCCTTTTCGCGCGATTGAGTTGATTCCCTTCGGTCTTGCTACACGCGCGTGATTGTGTACCGCTGCTTGACTGCGGGGCCC
>JAXEEE010000096.1:0-4209 GCA_034104265.1 Eubacteriales bacterium
CGTCTCCCACAAGGAGCTGGTGGACGTACTGCGCCAGCTTCGTGCGCTGCCCCGTGTCAAGAAGGTGTTCATCCGCTCCGGCCTCAGGTACGACTACATCATGGCGGACAAGGATCCAACCTTCCTCAGGGAACTGTGCCAGCATCATATCTCCGGGCAGCTGAAGGTTGCCCCGGAGCATGTCTGCCCCTATGTACTGGATCGCATGGGCAAGCCCCGCCGGGAGGTCTACGACGCTTTCTGCCAGCGCTACAGGGACGTCAACGAGCGCCTGGGGCTCAGACAGTACCTCGTCCCCTACCTGATGAGCAGCCACCCCGGCAGCGACCTGAACGCCGCCATTGAGCTGGCCTGTTACCTGCGGGACATCGGCTTCTACCCGGAGCAGGTGCAGGATTTCTACCCCACCCCGGGCACACTGTCCACCTGCATGTTCTACACCGGCCTGGATCCCCGGACAATGCAGCCCGTCTATGTGGCCCGCGCGCCGGAGGAAAAGGCCATGCAGCGGGCGCTGATGCAGTTCCGCGCGCCAAGGAATCAGCCCCTGGTGCGCAAGGCTCTGCGCCTGGCCGGGCGGGAGGATCTCATTGGCTACGGGCGGCAGTGCCTGGTGCCCCCGGGGGAAGCGCGGCCGCCCCGGACAACAGAGCATCGGGCTCATCCCACGGGGAAAGGCGCAGACCACGCTCCCCGCGCCAGACAGTCCAGGGGGCGCAAGGCAGATTCCTCCCGGCGGCGCGGATAAAAACCAGCATACCGGGATGACCCCGTGGCAGAAAATGCGGATGGCAGTCCTTGAAGCCGTCGGCGCCTGTGCGGCATAAACCGGATCAACATGGTTACCGTATACGCGGCGGCAACCACTATATCTATAGATATAGGTACAGGTGCACGTATGTCATCCGGGGAGAAGGGGGAAAGGCGAATGCGCCTGCCTTTCCCCCCTCCGCCGGATAACATGACATATCGCCTCAGAAAAGGCGTAGGGTGCAGGATAGGATTTGCTGCCACCCCTTCACATGGCTGCTCAGGAGGGCCTGTGAGCCTTGATACGTTCCCTGCGGCTCCTCATGCAAAAAGCCCCCCGACGGCCTGACAGGCTATCCGGAGGGCTGGAAATCCATCGTATTCATTAGCAGTGCGATTATCCCTGCATGGGCAGCATCATCCGCCGCAGCAGTACCTCCGCCAGGCCGTCCCATTCCTGCAGGTCGGCCAGTACAACACTGCCGTAGGGCGCATCCAGAAGCACTTCCACCGCCCGGCGGTACTGATCCAGAATCCCCAGGAGCACAGCAGCCTGATGCTCCTGATTTTTTTGCGCGCATGAAAGGAGATACATGGCTGATTCGTACCAGCAGCGGCTGAGCAGATGCAGCGTCATAGCGGCCGTGCCAGTGGTGACGGGCATCAGCACCTCAGTGTCGCGGCCTGCGTCGATTTCCCGCTCCATCAGGGGCAGGAACGCGCTCTCCAGGGCCTCGCTGTAGCACAGGCGCATGGATCGCCCCTCCTGCCGGGAAAGCAGCGGCAGCAGCATGGCCAGGAAGGCGCGATCCTCCTTGCGCAGGGGAATGAAGCTGCGCAGCACGGTGTTCAGGCGCGCCATGGGATCCACTAGCAGCGACAGGGCTTCCTCCGCTTTGGCGGCGGCGGCTTCCGCACGGGAGGCGAACAGGTTTTCCAGCAGCGCTTCCTTGCTGGCAAAGTGATGGTAGAAGCCACCCTTGCTCACATGCAGTACATCCAGAATGTCCTGCACGCTGGTCGCGTCGTAGCCCTTGACGCAGAACAGCCTCTCCGCCACCGCCAGCATTTCCTGCCGCTTTTCTTCTCCCTTGCGCACCGCCCGGTCACCCCTGCATCCAATTTCCGCTCAACAGCAGGTATAGTTTACCCTATTTGCGCCTTTAAGTCAATCACCATGGCCCGTGGCGCGCTGGATCAGCTTCACCAGCTCCACCAGGGGGATGATGGACACCGCCAGCCCCAGGGCCACAAGGTATTCCACCAGGGAGATGGAGGTAAATCCGAACATGGTTTTCAGGAAGGGCACGTAGATCACCGCCGTGGTCAGGGCCAGAGCCGCCGCCGCGCCGCCCCACAGCCAGGGGTTCTGCTTCTTCAGTGCGAAGATGCTGCCCCTGCGGGAGCGCATGTTGAAGCTCTGGAAAATCTCTGCCATGGACATGGTCAGGAAGGCCATGGTCATGCCGTCAGGGCTGTTGGCAATGGCCCACACGCCGCTCTCCAGCCAGTGGCCGATGAAGAACGCCACCAGAGTCAGCGCGGCTACCAGCAGGCCCTGATAGGCAATATCGCCGCCCACACCGCCGGAGAAGATCCCCGCCTTGGCGTCACGGGGCTGCTTGCGCATGGCGTCCTCCTCGCCTGGCTCCATGCCCAGAGCCAGGGCAGGCAGGCTGTCGGTAATCAGGTTGATCCAGAGGATATGCGCGGGCTTGAGGATGGTGAAGCCCATCATGGTGGCCGCGAAGATGCTGACCACCTCGCTCAGGTTGGAGGACAGAAGGAACTGGATGGCCTTGCGGATGTTGGCGTAGATGCGCCGGCCCTCTTCCACGGCGGAAACGATGGTGGCGAAGTTGTCGTCTGCCAGGATCATGTCCGCCACGTTCTTGGTTACGTCCGTGCCGGTGATGCCCATGCCCACGCCAATGTCCGCCGCTTTGATGGATGGCGCGTCGTTCACACCGTCGCCGGTCATGGCGGTGATTTTGCCCTTGCGCTTCCAGGCTTCCACAATGCGCACCTTGTGTTCCGGCTGCACACGGGCGTAGACGCTGTAGCGTTCCACGGCTTCGTCCAGCTGCTCGTCCGACATGGCGTCCAGCGCGCTGCCCATGACAGCCTGGCTGGCATCCTGGAGGATGCCCAGCTCCCGGGCGATGGCCACTGCCGTGTCGATGTGGTCGCCGGTGATCATGATGGGCCGGATGCCCGCGTCCTTGCACAGATCCACCGCTGCCTTGACCTCCGGGCGGACAGGGTCGATCATACCCGTCATGCCGATGAAGGTCAGATCGTGCTCAATGGCTTCGGGGGACACGTCCTCGGGCAGCTCCGCCAGCTCCACGCAGGCGCAGGCCAGCACCCGCAGCGCCTGATCCGCCATGCGCTTGTTTTCCTTCATGATGGCCGCGCGGTCGTCTTCCGTCATGGGACGGATGCCGTCAGCCGTCAGCAGGCGGGTGCAGCGGGCAAGCACCTCGTCCGGCGCACCCTTGGTATACTGGATGATCCGTTCGCCCTGGCGGTGCAGGGTGGACATCATCTTCCGCATGGAGTCGAAGGGCGCTTCCGCCACGCGGGGCAGCTCCTTCTTCAACTCGTCCTTGGACTGCCCCTCCTCATAGGCGAAGTTGACCAGCGCGCACTCCGTGGGCTCGCCCACCGCCTGATGCTTCTCGTCCAGCTCCGCATCGGAGCAGAGGGCCATACCCCGGGCCAGCAGCTGCTTATCCGCGCCGTAGGCGTCCACCACGGTCATTTTATTCTGGGTGAGGGTGCCGGTCTTGTCCGAGCAGATGATCTGTGCGCAGCCCAGGGTTTCCACGGCGGTCAGGCGTCGGATCACCGCGTTGCGCTTGCTCATCTTCGTCACGCCAATGGACAGCACGATGGTCACCACCGCTGCCAGACCCTCCGGGATGGCTGCCACGGCCAGGCTCACCGCCATCATGAAGGTGTCGATGATCACGCCCGCGTTCACAGTTCCGGCCTTCATCACGCCCACCGCGAACATCACCACGCAGATGCCCAGCACCAGCCATGTCAGCACCTGTGACAGGCCTGCCAGCTTGCGCTGCAGGGGCGTCTGCTCATCCTGGGCCTGGGAGAGGGCGTCGGCAATCTTGCCCATCTCTGTGCCCATGCCGGTGTCGCACACCACGGCGCTGCCGCGGCCGTATACCACCGTGGAGCCCATGTACATCATGTTCTTCCGGTCACCCAGGGGAACCTCGCCGCCCGTCAGGGCAGCTTCCGACTTGACCACCGGCACGGATTCACCGGTCAGCGCGGCCTCCTCCACCTTCAGCGACGCGCACTCCAGGATGCGGCAGTCGGCGGGCACCGCGTCCCCGGCCTCCACGTGAATCACGTCGCCGGGTACCAGCTCGTCGGAATGCACCACCGTCAGCCGCCCGTCCCGCATGACCTTCGACGTGGCAGCGGTCATGGTTT
>JAXEEE010000097.1:0-6671 GCA_034104265.1 Eubacteriales bacterium
GAGGGGTCCGGGGGCAGCCATGGTGCTGTCTCGGATTGGCTGCCACCGGTCGCCCTTTGGTTCTTTCCCGCGAGTGGGAAAGAACGCCCCGCACGCCCGCGCAACGGGCCAAGGAACCCCGCGCCATCAGGCGCAGCCAAAAGCCCACCATCCCGCGCCCAACGAGGGCGGCCCACTGGTGCCGCCCGGCCGCCAGCGGACGACAGACATAACCCCTAAAGCCGTTCCAAGCCGCCCCCGCGAGGAAGCGATTAGCCTCGCGCATCATGAGGTTCCACCCTCAAGCCAAGCGGCGAGGGGTCCGGGGGCAGCCATGGCGCTGGCTCGGATTGGCTGCCCCCGGGCGCCCTTTGGTTCTTTCCCGCGAGTGGGAAAGAACGCCTCCCACATCCGCGGATGTGCAAAGAAACCTTACACCGTCAGGCACAACCAAAGGCTCACTATCCCGCGTGCCACGGGCAAGGAACCCACGCCTTACAGGCGTGAAAAAGCCGCCCGGCGGGCAAAGGAACCCCGCGCCCTCCGGGCGCATCCCTCCCCTGGCAGGGAATCATCTCCCGCAATGCCAATCCATGCATCCGTGGAACAATCCTATTCCTTCATCCGTTGAATGTACGGAGAACACTCGCCCCAAAGGAGGCCTGTTCATGAAACGATTCCTGCGCCTGCTGTGCGTGCTGCTGTGCCTGGCGCTGCTGCCCATCCCTGCCCTGGGCGAGGACAGTGCGCCCAATGTCCGCGTGCTGCTGCGCCGCCTCAACCTCACCGACCGCGCCGACCTTATCCTGGACGGTGTATATACCGCCGCCACCGGCGGCGCTGCCTCCATGGCCTTCCCAAAGGGCAGCAGGGTCACCGTGCAGATCCGCAGCGGACAAATCTACCTGTTCTACCAGGGCATGAGCCTGCAGGTGGGCGATCACATCCGCTTCATCCGCAACGCTTCCGCCGATCAGAGCAGCGCGGGCATCCGCTTCAGCGAAGGGGGCAACCTCTACCCCGGCGACCTGAAGCTGTCCATCGAGGGCGGATTGCTGCAGCCCATCCTCACCCTGTCCGTGGAGGACTACCTCCAGGGCGTCGTCCCCTATGAGATGAGCAACAGCTTCCCCCTGGAGGCCCTCAAGGCCCAGGCGGTCTGCGCCCGCACCTACGCCCTGTCCCGGGTGAATGCCTCCGCCGCCTACGATCTGGTGGACACCACCAACGACCAGGTGTTCCGCGGCGTGAACACCGCCAACACCAACGCCATCCGTGCCGTGAAGGAAACCGCCGGCGTGGTGGGCACCTACAAGGGCCAGCTGGCCACCTGCTTCTACAGCGCCTCCAACGGCGGACAGACCGAGCTGGTGGAGCATGTCTGGAGCGGCGGGGGCGATTACGGCTACTACGCCATGACCGACGATCCCTACGACCTGGAGAACCCCGAGAGCGTCGTCCGCCGGGCGAAAATCCCGAAGCAGGGCAGCATGTCTGACGCCTTCACCGGCCTGCTGGCAGACGCCATCGCTGATGAAATGCAATCCCGCGGCTTCGGCAGCGGCGGCGATTGCCTGCGGGTGGATTCCGTCACCGCCATGAGCCTGGGCAAGGCCCGCTTTGACGAGCCCAGCCGCCTGATGACCCAGCTGACCCTGACCTTCACCTGGTCGGGGCGGAAGGTGCTCTCCACCCCCGAGCCCATGGCCACCGCGGCGGACAGCGAGATCTCCCTGTTCGCCACTGCCACGCCCATCCCCGTGGTGACCCCTGTCTCCACCGGCGAGGCGGCGACATCCACCCCCACCGCGGAGCCCTCACCTACCCCGACCCCGACCCCTGTGTACAGCAATTATGAGGCCGTGGCGGAGCCTGCCACCGTGACCATCGACCTGTTCCCTAGGGGCGTCCGCGCGCTGAACCTGTCCATCTACGGCGCGGACAATGAGATGATCACCCTCACCGAGACGGACGCCCACTTCGTTCTGGAGGCACGCCGCTACGGCCACGGCGTTGGCATGAGCCAGCGGGGCGCCCAGTGGATGGCAGGCAAGTACGGCAAGCTGTTCCATGAGATCCTCGCCTTCTACTATCCCGGCATGACCCTCATGCGCGTGCAGGCCGGGGATCCCGTGCTGCCCACCGCCCAGCCTGAGCTGGCCAACTCCCCTGCGCCGCCCGCCACACCCACGCCCCGTCCCACCCTGATGCCCGTCACCGCCGATCAGCTGCCCGAGGGCGCGTACCTGGCCAGCGTGGAGGGCATTGACGATGACAGCAGCCTGAACCTGCGCGCCGAGCCCAACACCGCCGCGGAGGTCATCATGCGGCTGTACAAGCATCAGCAGCTCATCGTGCTGGAAACCTGCGAGGATCCCGCCTGGGTGAAGGTGAAAACCGACGTGATTGAGGGCTATGTGATGGTCAGCTTCCTCAGCCCGGCGGAGTAACGCATCCTGTTACAAATCTAACAATTTCGCCGGATACCCTTGACAGCTGCAGACCCAGGCCGTACACTGTGGTTAGACGTCTGTAGAACCCCCTGCATCGGAGGCGGCCTATGCGCACGGCAACGGTTTTCAACTTTCTGGTGGAGGCCACGCTGATCGGCAGCGCGCTGATTGTGCTGACGCTTGTGCTTCGTGCGCCCGCCCGGCGGCGGGTGGGCTGCAGGCTGCTGATGCTCCTGTGGGCGCTGGCAGCGCTGCGGCTGCTTCTGTCCATTGCTCTGCCCAACCCGGTGATGAATTGGCTCAAGCCCTTCTACTCCCAGGACGCGGGCATCCGGCCCATGGCGGATCAGGTGCGGGTGCGGGTGGGCGACGCGGCCCACGATCTGTACTACAAGGTGCTGGGGGACGCGCCCGCCACGCCGCTGCGCTCCCTGGTATGGCGGGTGGTGTACGCCACCCGCAACGGGCGGCTTTCCCGCCTGGCGCTGACGGTGTACCTGACGGGCGCGGGCCTGTGCGCACTGTGGATGATCGCCCAGCACGGGCTGTTCCTGTGGCAGATCAGGCGGCGGAGGCACCGCCGGCTGACGGCGGAGGAGCAGGCGCTGCTGGAAACCCTTTGCCGCAGGCATGGGCTGAAGTGTCCGCCCCGGGTACGGGTGACCGAGGGGCTGCCGGGCAGCTGCTCCTTTGACGTGCTGCGGCCGGTGATCCTCCTGCCCGCCGGGGCGGACGAGGCGGATCTGTCCGCCATGCTGGAGCGGGAAATCTGCCACATCCGCCGCCATGACGCCCTGTGGGGCATTGTACGCAACCTGTGCTGCGTGCTGCACTGGTTCAACCCCCTGGTATGGGTGGGGGCGTACTGCGCCCGGGCGGACATGTGCCTGGCCACGGACGAATACGCCCTGCGCGGCGCGGATGAAGCCGCCCGTCAGGCCTACGCCCGGCCCCTCATCCATACCGCCGATACCCGCCGGGCCCGGCCCGCCATCACCCTGGCTGCCACCCCCATGACCCTGCGGGACCGGCAGCTGACGCTGCGCATCCGCTGCGTTCTCCATCCGGAGCAGCCGGTGCGGGGCTGGCGCATTGCCTGGGCCCTGTGCTGCGCAGTAACGCTGGTGGGCATGTTCGCCACGGCGGAGCAGTCCTCCCTGGCGAACCTGCCCACGCTGGTATCGCCCCCGCTGCGGCAGGAGACCGTCATCCTGGACACCCCCGAGGCCGCCGAGGCCTACGCCCGGGCCTTCCTTTCCCTGGAGGGCGTGGAGGCCGCGGATACCCTCCTCAGCCCCACCCTGACCAAGGACGAATCCGGCTGGACGGCCGTGTGGTACGCCCCCGGCGCGGCGCTGGAGAGCCAGCTGTCCTTCACGGAAACGGGCGCGCTCATCAGCTACATGGACGGCAGCGTCAATGTCGGTTCTCTGCAGCCGCTGTCCGTGCCCATCACCACCCACAGCGGCGAGGGGCAGCAGTGGTGCGCGTTCCTGTCCGCCTTTATCCAGACCCACCTGCCGGAATTGTGGGAGGAGTATGACGCCATGGACATCGTGGCCTCCGGGCGGCGGGACGGGGAGCACTTCCTGACCATCTCCCTTTTGGGCGAGCGGGAGTGGCAGGCCGTGGTGATGATTGCCCCCGCCGGGCGGCTGATTTCCCTTTTGCCGGTGGTGGGATGAATTCGCAGCGAAAATCCTTCCGGCCGTTGACAACCCACCCTTTTCATGGTAGGATCGAAGTGATCGAAATAAGTGGTGGAGTCTGTCATCATGTGCCGAAAGGCCATGATTTATCTCGATTGAATATTGCGGGCGGCATCTGCCGCTTTGCAGCAGCATGATCACGAGGGCAGAGCCATATGCTTATGTGGCTCTGCCCTGCTTATTTCTCCGGCCCTGTGACAGACGCCGCCACCCTGCAGGAAAGGAGTATGCCATTTGACCTCCCGGGCGCGACTGCTGGAAAAGTTCAAGGAGGCTGCCGCCTCCGTCCTTCCCATCACGCTGATTGTGGCTGTGATGTGCCTGTCCTTTATCCCCATCACCACCGATCTGATGCTGTCCTTCCTTATCGGCGCGGTGCTGCTGATTGTGGGCATGGGCCTGTTCACCATGGGCTCCGACGTGTCCATGACGCAGATCGGCACCCACATGGGCGCCAAGCTGACCAAGAGCAAAAACCTGAAGCTGATCCTCGCCGTGAGCCTGCTGCTGGGCATTGCCATCACCGTGGCGGAGCCCGATCTGCAGGTGCTGGCCGCCAACGTCCCCACCATCAACACCACGGTGCTGATTATTACCGTGGCGGTGGGCGTGGGCCTGTTCCTGATGCTGAGCATGCTGCGTATCCTTTTCGCCATTCCCCTCAAGTGGCTGCTGATCGCCCTGTACGGCGTGGTGTTTCTGCTGGCGGCCTTCACCAACCCGGACTACCTGGCCGTGGCCTTTGACTCCGGCGGCGTGACCACCGGCCCCATGACGGTGCCCTTTATCATGGCCCTGGGTGTTGGCGTGGCCTCCATCCGCTCCGACGGCAACGCCCAGACCGACTCCTTCGGCCTGGTGGCGCTGTGCTCGGTTGGCCCGGTGCTGGCGGTGCTGCTGCTCAGCTTTGTCTACCGGGACGTGCCCGACAGCGCGGCGGCCTCCGTGATGAAGTCCTATGCCGACACGGTGGCCCTGGGCCGGGGCTACTGGGAGGCCCTGCCCACCTATCTGGGCGAGGTCATCATGGCCATGCTGCCCATTGTGGTATTCTTCCTGATCTTCCAGTTTGCCGCGCTGAAGCTGCGCCGGGTACCCTTCATGCGGATCATGCTGGGCCTGGGCTGCACGTGCGTGGGACTGATGCTCTTCCTCACCGGGGTGAACGTGGGCTTCTCCTCCCTGGGCTTTATCCTGGGCGAGCGGCTGTCCGCGCCGGAGCTGCGGTTCCTGCTGATCCCCGTGGCGATGGTCATGGGCTGGTTCATTATCAACGCCGAGCCCGCCGTTCACGTGCTGAACAAGCAGGTGGAGGAGCTCAGCGCCGGGGCCATCTCCGAGCAGGCCATGCATTACAGCCTGTCCATCGCCGTGTCTGCCGCCATGGGGCTGGCCATGCTGCGGGTGCTGACGGGGATCTCCATCATGTGGCTGCTGGTGCCCGGCTACCTGATCGCGCTGGTTTTGACCCTGCTGGTACCCCAGACCTTCACCGCCATCGCCTTTGACTCCGGCGGCGTGGCCTCCGGCCCCCTGACGGCCACCTTCATGCTGCCCTTCGCCATGGGTGCCTGCAGCGCCATGGGCGGCAACATCATGACCGACGCCTTCGGCCTGGTGGCGCTGGTAGCCATGATGCCGCTGATCACCGTGCAGATCATGGGCCTCATCTATGTCCTCAAGACCCGCCGGGCCAGCCCGGAGATGCCCGCCCTGGACTATGGCGAGAGCGACATTATCGAACTGTGGGAGGCGTAACATGGAGCTGAACCTTGTGATGGCCATTGTCAACCGCGACCGCTGCAAAATCCTGGAGGGTATTATCCACGCCCTGCGCCTGCCCATGTCCCTGACCATGATGGCCCAGGGCACCGCCACGATGGAGGTGCTGTCCATCCACGGGCTGCTGCCCACGGAGAAGGCCCTGGTCTGCACCGTGGCCGACGGGGAGCAGACGGCGCGGCTGCTGAAGATTGCCAAGCGGCGGATGCTGATCGACGTGCCGGGCAACGGCATTATGCTGTCCGTGCCCATCAAGAGCGTAGGAGGAGGACGAACCATGGCTTACCTGACGGACAAGAAGCCCGACGGCGGCGAAAAGACCGCCATGACCTTCGGGCATGAATTGATTTATGTGATCCTCAACGAGGGCTGCTCCGACCTGGTGATGGCCGCGGCCCGGCCCGCGGGCGCCCGGGGCGGCACGGTGCTGTCCGGCAAGGGCACCGGCGCACGGCAGGCGGAAAAGTTCCTGGGCATCTCCCTGGCCAATGAGAAGGACGTGGTGATGATCGTCGCCCCCACGGAGAAGAAGGCTGCCATCATGCGCGCCATCATCGAGCAGGCAGGCCCCGGCACCCCCGCCTCGGCCATCTGCTTCTCCCTGCCGGTGACCCAGGTAGCCGGTCTGCGCGAGTTCGACGAGGAGGATACCGGCGTCGACGCAGTGGAGGCGTAAGGAGGAACGCGCAGGGGCGCTGCCCCTGCACCCCGCCAGAGGGGCATCGCCCCTCTGGACTCCCATTCGGGT
>JAXEEE010000098.1:0-4630 GCA_034104265.1 Eubacteriales bacterium
CCCCCCCCTGCGGCGCCCCCCGCCGCCCCGCCGGCCCCGGGTGGAGGGCGGGGGGCGCGCCCCCCCCCCCGTCCCCCTCAACCTCCACGCGCGCGTAGCATGACCGAAGGCGTACAACTCAATCGCGAGCCGGGTGTGGGCACTGCCCACCGAGGAGCCCCAGCCGCCCTCCCCTTTCCCGCATACGCAAAAAGCCCGCATTGCTGCGGGCTTCATGCTCAGTTGAAGGTCACGTACTTTTCCTTGGGGGGCTCGGCAGGCTCGCAGCGAACCTCGTGCATCATCACGATGGTGTCGCGGCCGTCCGTGGCTGTGGTGCACTGCGCCGTCAGACGGATGAACTGCCGCGCGTTGGGCTTCTGCACACCCTGGCATACCCAGCCGATCTGCGCAATGTCGTTGGCGCAGCAGGTCATGGCCAGCCGCCCGAACAGGTAGAAGCCCTTGGGCATTGCCCGGTCGGGATAGGCCTGGCCCACCAGACGCACCGTCTTGCGGTCGTAGCGCTCGGGGTGATCCATGCTGTCCATGTAGAAGGTGCCGAAGTCCTCCTCCCGGATGTCAATGACCGCCGCCTTCATGTCGTAGGGCAGATCCTCGTCCGCCACGCCGTCCTCGCTGGTGCCGTCCACGTTCTCAAAAATGATGTTCGCACGGCTGTTGAAGGCCTTCATCTGCCGCCGCCACTGGCTCTTGGGATGCTCCGGACGGCAGCGGTTCACCAGAATCAGATCCGCCTGCTTCATCGGGTCGGTGAGCATCTGGCGCATGTTGGTCATGTAGTTGTCGAAGGTGTTGGCGTCCGCCAGGGCGATGATCTGCGCCACGCGCCACATGGCCGGCATCCCCGTGCCGCCCAGGAAGTCCACACCCCACACCGTGTTGTACTCCAGAATCACCCGCTCAGGGCGGTACTTCTCGTCCAGCTCGATCAGCTTTCGGGTGGTGAACTCTTCCTTCTCCTCCAGCTGCACATAAGCGGCATGGGCCTCGTTCATCAGGTCGCCGTCATACTCCTCAACGCCTTCCTCGCAGGAGATGATCAGCGTGCGGATGCCGTCGGAAAAGCCCTCGTCCTCCAGCATGGAGTTGATCAGCGTGGTCTTGCCGCTCTCCAGGAAACCCATCACCAGGTAGACCGGTACAATCTCCCGCTTGCTTCTCATACCTTGAACAGCGTGCGCAGCGCTGCCTCCTCAATGTGCGCGCCGATGACGCACAGCCGCCCGGTGTAGTCCGCCGTGCCGGGCCGGAACTGGCTCTCCCCGGGCACATAGTCGAACTGGAACCACTCGCCCGCGGCATTTTGCAGGATGCCCTTGGCGCGCAGCACCTGGCCATACTCCTCCTCGTCGCTGAGCTGATCCAGCATGGCCTTCACCTCATCCTGCTCATAGCGGCGGGCCGTCTCCACACCCACGGAGACAAACACCTCGTCCGCATGATGATGGTGATGATGATGCTCATGGTCATGATCGTGATCGTGGCAGCCGCAGGTGCAGCCCTCGCCATGCTCATGATGGTGCTCGTGGTCATGCTCCTCGTGATCGTGGTCATGATGGTGGTCATGGTCGTGATCATCATCGTCATCGTCGTGATGATGATGATGCTCGTGATCATGCTCGTGGCAGGAGCAGTGCTCGTCATGCTCATGGTCGTGATGGTGATGATGCTCATGCTCGTGATCGTCATCATCGTCGTCCAGGTGCAGCTCAATGGGCTTGCCGGACTCGATGACCTCCAGCATGGCGTCGGCGGTCAGATCATCCCAGGGGGTGGTGATGATGCGGCAGCCGGGATGCTGCTCCTCCACCAGGGCGCGGGACTTCTCCACCCGCTCGGGGGTCAGCAGCTGGGTGCGGCTGAAGATGATGGTGTTGGCGGTCTTGATCTGGTCGAGGAAGAACTCGCCGAAGTTCTTCATGTACATGCGGCACTTGCCCGCGTCCACCACGGTGGCGCAGCCGGCGATGGTCATCTCGTGCCGCTCGGAGGTGCGCTCCACCGCAGCGAGAATGTCGCTGAGCTTGCCCACGCCGGAGGGCTCGATGATCAGCCGGTCGGGGTGATACTTCTCAATCAGCTCGTCCACCGCCTTCTGGAAGTCGCCCACCAGGGTGCAGCAGATGCAGCCGCTGTTCATTTCGGTAACGGTGATGCCCGCGTCCTTCATAAAGCTGCCGTCCACGCCGACCTCGCCGTATTCGTTTTCCAGCAGGATGATCTTTTCCTCCCGAACCTTGCCGCCCAGGAGCTTCTTGATGAGCGTGGTCTTGCCCGCGCCCAGGAAACCGGAAATGATGTTAACCTTGACCATGGAGTGTTTGCTTCCTTTCTTGCTTGACAGGGGTACATGCGCTGCTGTTGCCAGCAACCTTAAGTATACCACCGGGCAGGGGATGAATCAAGTGGCGGGGCCGGGAAATATTGGCGGGCGGCGCTCCCAAAGCGCAAAGGGGCCTGAACATCCCCACCGGACGCCCCGTCTCCCGGGCATCGGCGCGGTTGTCCACCGGCACCTGCCCGGCATTCTTTCCATGGATGGCCACGTCCTGAGTCATCGGTTGGGCAGGGTGTATGTGGAATAGATCTGCGGTTTTCTTGCCGGATCGACCATGCCGCAAGCCGGCGGCGTTCGCCGCAGGGGCAGGGGCGCAGGATGCGGTCAGGCGCGGGTTTCCCAGCTCGGGGCAGCCGCCGGGAAAGCCGCCGGATGAATCGCAGAAAACCGGGCAAAATCCTTGACAATCCTGCATCCACGGATATAAAATAGAGCGTTGTGACGAATACAGCCAGGAGGTACGCTATGCTGCCCAGCACCGACACGCAGGCCTTCCGCGACATGCTCCACGAGCAGGTGGACAAGCGGCGGACCTTTGCGATCATTTCCCACCCTGACGCAGGCAAGACCACCCTCACCGAGAAGCTGCTGCTCTACGGCGGGGCGATCCGTTCCGCAGGCAGCGTCAAGGCCCGCAAGAGCGACAAG
Organism: Eubacteriales bacterium; assembly: GCA_034104265.1. GTDB lineage: Bacteria > Bacillota > Clostridia > Christensenellales > Aristaeellaceae > UBA11524. Next base: position 2,990 of record JAXEEE010000098.1, read on the forward strand.
CACGCCACGTCGGACTGGATGGACATTGAGAAGCAGCGCGGCATTTCCGTGACCTCCTCGGCCATGCAGTTTGAGTTTGACGGCTACCGCATCAACATTCTGGACACCCCCGGCCATCAGGACTTCTCCGAGGACACCTACCGCGTGCTGGTGGCGGCGGACGCGGCGGTCATGCTGATCGACGCGGCCAAGGGCGTGGAGGCCCAGACCATCAAGCTGTTCAAGGTCTGCCGGATGCGCAACATCCCCATTTTCACCTTTGTGAACAAGATGGACCGTGCGGCGAAGGATCCCTTCGCGCTGATGGAGGAGCTGGAGCAGGTGCTGGGCATCCGTTCCTGCCCCATCAACTGGCCCATCGGCGTGGACGGCGACTTCCAGGGCGTATACCACCGGGACACAAAGATGGTGGAGCTCTACACCGGCGGCAACCATGGCAAGACCATGGTGGAAAAGACCGACATTGCCATTGACGATCCCGCCCTGGCCGACGTGCTGGAGGAGCATTACCGGGAGCGTCTTGCCGAGGAGATCGAGCTGCTGGACGAGGCGGGCGACGCCTTCGACCTGGAGCAGGTGCGAAAGGGCGAGCTGACGCCCATGTTCTTCGGCTCGGCGGTAACCAACTTCGGCGTGGAGCCCTTCCTGGAGCGGTTCCTGCAGTACACGCCCCCGCCCCTGCCCCGCCAGAGCGACCAGGGCATGATCGGCCCGGAGGAGCCTTATTTCTCCGGCTTCATCTTCAAGATTCAGGCGAACATGAACCCTGCCCACCGGGACCGTCTGGCCTTCATGCGGATTGTCAGCGGCGCGTTTGAGAAGGGCATGGAGGTATGGCATTCCGGCACGAACAAGCCTGTGGCCCTCAAGCAGCCCCAGCAGTTCATGGCGGATGAGCGTGAGGCCGTGGAGGAGGCCTGGGCCGGGGATATCATCGGCCTGTTCGACCCCGGGATATACCAGCTGGGCGACACCCTCTCCTCCGGCCCCAAGATACACTACGAGAACATCCCCGTTTTCGCCCCCGAGTTCTTCAACCGTGTCCGCCCCGAGGACTCCATGAAGCGCAAGCAGTTCCAGAAGGGCATCAACCAGCTGGCGGAGGAGGGCGCCATCCAGACCTTCCTGCGCACGGAAACGGGCCGCGAGGAATTCATGGTCGGCGTGGTAGGCGTCCTTCAGTTCGAGGTGCTGGAGCACCGCCTCAAGACCGAGTACCAGGTGGACATTGTGATGGAGGGCATGCCCTTCCGCTTCGTCCGCTGGGTGGTCAAGACCCCTAAGCCCGTGGAGGACCTGAAGCTGACCTCGACCTCCGGCCGTGCCAAGGACAGCCGCGGCCGCGACGTGCTCCTCTTCGAAAACGAATGGAGCATCCGCCTCGCCTGCGAAAACAACGAGGGTCTCGAACTGGCAGAAACGGCGAACAGGCTGTGACGAGGGGTTTCACCCCTCGACCCCACCAGTGGGCTGCATAGCCCTCTGGACTCCCATTCTCGCGAATGGGTTAGGGGCCTTCAGTCGTAGTTTGCGCGCGCGTGAGAGTGTACCGCAGCTTACGCGAGGGCACGGTGCGCAACGGGCGCACCGCGCTTGCAGGGGTCACGGCGCACAAAGGGTGCGCCGCGACGCGATACCGCA
>JAXEEE010000099.1:0-47829 GCA_034104265.1 Eubacteriales bacterium
TACCGCATTTTGGGGCAGGATGCAAGGGAAAGCCCGCTGTGGGGGCGGATTTCCTGTGCTCGTGCATGCGTCGCGTCACGGTGTGCCCAATGAAAAGGGTTGAAGCCCCCGAGGCTTGCTCTCCGTCTGCGCGGCGCGCAAGCCGCAGCCCAACCCCCTCACGCGTGCGCAAGCTGCGACCGAAGGTCCTTAACCCATTCGCGAGAATGGGAGTCCAGAGAGCTATGCAGCCCTCTGGCGGGGTCGAGGGGCAGCGCACCTCGCGTCTCTCATTCAGAATGATGAAAAACTGCGGAAGAAACCCAAAATACCGGTTTACAAACGGGCGGGTTTCTGGTACAATTACGGATGGGTTTCAAGAACCGCCTGCGCGGGCAGCCGATCACTCCGACGGTGCGCTGCGTGGGATGGCGATTACCTGCAAAAAGAACGAGGAGGAAACAAACCATGACCAAGTCCGAGATCATCGCTGCCTATGCCCAGCACGAGGGCGACACCGGCTCCCCCGAAGTGCAGGTTGCTCTGCTGACCGAGCGGATCAATCACCTCAACGAGCACCTGAAGTCCAACCGCAACGACCATCATTCCAACCGTGGTCTGCTGCTGATGGTTGGCCGTCGCCGCGGTCTGCTGGAGTACCTGAAGAAGACCGACATCGAGCGCTATCGTGCCCTGATCGCCAAGCTGAACCTGCGTAAGTAAGGCCCGGCACAAGCGCGTCGCGCGGCTCACAGGCGGCGCAAGCGTGGTATGGCTTGTCAGAGCCGCTGGGTCAGGTTATCCGCCTGTCCCAGCGGCTTTTTCAGAACATGCCGCAGCGTGAAGGAAGAATGTGCGCCTCAGGAGATGTTATCCCTTGAAAATCCCGCAGAGAATGGGGTTTTCATATGATAGCATCTCCGGGCTGCAGGGCGTCGGAGTTCTCCGGCGCGGACACAGAAAGGAGATATCCAATGGAATCCAAGAAGTATACCATGGATCTGGCGGGCCGTCCGCTGACCCTGGAATTCGGCAAGTACTGCGAGCAGGCTGCCGGCAGCGTGTGGGTGCACCTGGGCGACACCGTCGTCATGGTGAACGCCACCATGTCCCCCACCCCCCGTCCCGGCGTGGACTTCTTCCCTCTGGCTGTTGACGTGGAGGAGAAGCAGTACTCCGTGGGCAAGATACCCGGCGGCTTCATCAAGCGTGAGGGCCGTCCCACCGAGAAGGCGACCCTGACCTGCCGCCTGATCGACCGCCCCCTGCGTCCCCTGTTCAACAAGGGCATGCGCAACGACGTGCAGGTGGTGGTGACCGTCCTGTCCGTGGAGCAGGACGTGCCCCCGGAAATCCCCGCCATGATCGGTTCCTCCATTGCCCTGGCTGTTTCCGATATTCCGTGGAACGGCCCCACCGGCGCGGTGGTCGTGGGCCGCGTGGACGGCGAGTACGTCATCAACCCCAATGAGGAGCAGCGCACCCGGAGCGACATGCACGTCTACCTGGCCGGCACCAAGGACGCCATCATGATGGTGGAAGCCGGCGCCAACGAGGTCTCCGAGGAAGCCATGCTGGACGCCATCATGTTCGGTCATGAGTACATCAAGCAGCTGGTGGCCTTCCAGGAGCAGATCGTGGCTGAGATCGGCAAGCCCAAGGCCGAGGTGCCCCTGAACGTGACCGGCGACGATGTGAAGGCCGCCGTGCGCGAATTCGCCTACGACAAGTGCGTGTGGGTGTTCGAGACCTTCAACCGGCAGGAGCGCCAGCAGCGCGAGGCCCAGGTGAAGGAAGAGACCCTGACCGCCCTTTCCGAACAGTTCCCCGAGCGGGAGGCTGAAATCGCCGACGCGCTGTACTACCTGAACAAGGAAGTCATGCGCAAGAAGATCCTGGAGCAGGGCATCCGTCCCGACGGCCGCAAGGTCACCGAGATCCGCCCCATCTGGTGCGAGGTGGGCGTGCTGCCCCGGGTGCATGGCTCCGCCGTGTTCACCCGCGGCCAGACCCAGGCCCTGACCGTCACCACCCTGGGCTCCACCAGCGAGGGCCAGATCCTGGACGGCCTGAGCAACGAGGACTTCAAGCGGTACATCCACCACTACAACATGCCCCCCTATGCCACCGGCGAGGCGGGCCGTCTGAAGAGCCCCGGCCGCCGCGAGATCGGCCACGGTGCGCTGGCTGAGCGCGCGCTGCTGCCTGTGATCCCCTCCGAGGAGGAGTTCCCCTACGCGCTGCGCCTGGTCAGCGAGATCCTGTCCTCCAACGGTTCCTCCTCCATGGCCTCCGTGTGCGGCTCCACCCTGTCCCTGATGGATGCCGGTGTGCCGATTCACGCGCCGGTTGCTGGTGTGGCCATGGGCCTGATCAAGGACGCGGAGACCGGCAAGGTGGCCGTGCTGACCGACATCCAGGGCCTGGAAGACTTCCTGGGCGACATGGACTTCAAGGTGGCCGGCTCCATGAACGGCATCACTGCCATCCAGATGGACATCAAGATCGCCGGCATTGACCGCAACATCCTCAAGCAGGCGCTGGCCCAGGCGCTGGAAGGCCGCCTGTACATCCTCAAAATTATGCTGGACTGCATCGGCCAGCCCCGTGAGGAGCTGTCCAAGTATGCGCCCAAGATCGTGCGCTTCACCATCAATCCCGAAAAGATCCGCGAGGTCATCGGACCCGGCGGCAAGATGATCAACAAGATCATCGCCGAGACCGGCGTGAAGATCGACATTGAGGATGATGGCCGCGTGTTCATCTCCACCCCCGATTCCGAGGCTGCCGACAAGGCCCGCAAGCTGATCGAAGGCATCGCCAAGGACATCGAGGTGGGCGAGGTCTACATGGGCAAGGTTGTGGGCATCAAGGACTTCGGCGCGTTTGTGGAGCTGCTGCCCGGCAAGGACGGCATGATCCACATCTCCAAGCTGGCCAACCACCGCGTGGAAAAGGTGGAGGATGTGGTCAAGCTGGGCGATGAGCTGGAGGTCAAGGTCAGCGAGATCAACGCACAGGGCAAGATCAACCTGATCCGCAACGACATCACCTACGACAACGCTGCTCCCCGCCGTGCCGAGGGCGCTGTCCGCACCCGTCCCCCCCGCCGGTCCTAAGGGCTCTGCCCTTAGGATCCCGCCAAAGGGGTATCACCCCTTTGGAAACCCATTCGCGCGATTGAGCTGTGCGCCTTCTGTCAGGCTGCGTGCGCGTGGGGCGAGGTGGAACCGTCGACAGGGAACAGTCAACCATGAAACAGCCCGGGAGGCGTAGCCTCCCGGAAATGGGAGTCCGGAGGGGCGACGCTCCTCTGGCCGGGGGTCCCGGGGACGGCGTCCCCGGGGCTCTTCGCATACATAAGAAAGGAATCAGGTGGAAAGCATAGTGGCAAATCGAATGGGGATGGATGAACGCATGAACGATACCTGGACGCTACCCAACGGCCTGCGCGTCATCGGCGAGCGGCTGCCCTATCTGCGCTCGGTGTCCATCGGTGTGTGGCTGCGGGTGGGCTCCATGATGGAGACACCCCAGGAGAACGGCCTGAGCCACTTCCTGGAGCACATGGTGTTCAAGGGCACCGGGAAGCGCACCACCCGGCAGATTGCCGAGGAAATGGACGCGGTCGGCGGGCAGATGAATGCCTTCACCGGCAAGGACTGCACCTGCTTCTATGCTCGGGTGATTGACGAGGATCTTCCCCTGGCGGTGGACATGCTGGCTGACCTGACCTGCCACGCCACCCTGGACGCCGGGGAGTTCGACAAGGAGCGGGGCGTGATCCTGGAGGAAATCGCCATGGACGAGGACTCCCCCGAGGATCTGGTGCATGAGCTGCTGAGCCAGGCCATGTTCGGCGAGCAGAGCCTGGGCCAGCCCATTCTGGGCACGTCGGAGCTGATCAGCAGCTATACCCGGCAGGATCTGTTCAACTACCGTGCCCGGCACTATACGCCCCAGACCACCGTGGTGGCCCTGGCGGGCAACTACGATCCCAAGCAGGTGGAGGAGCTGCTGCTGGAGCATTTCGGCTCCTGGCAGAATGACGCGCCCCGGATCGACCTGCCCCCCATGGCCCCCTACGCGGGCAAGCATGCCGCCCGGGAGAAGGACACCGAGCAGATGCACCTGTGCCTGGGCTTCCCCGGGGTGGGATACGGCTCCGAGGGGATCTATCCCCAGGCGGTGCTGAACAACCTGCTGGGCGGGGCCATGTCCTCCCGGCTGTTCCAGCGCATCCGCGAGGAGCTGGGCATGGCCTACTCCATCTATACCTACCCCAACACCTACCTGGGCTGCGGTACCTTCGCCATCTACGCCGGGGTGAACCCCCGCAACGGGGAGAAGGTGCTGGAGGAAATCCGCGCGGAGCTGAAGCGTCTGTTGGACGAGGGCATCACGGAGAAGGAGTACTGCGAGGCCCGGCAGCAGCTGCGGGGCGGGTATTTGCTGGGGCTGGAGAGTCCCGGAGGCCGTATGCAGGCCATGGGCCGGAGCATGCTGCTGCTGAACCAGTCCGTCACCCCGGCGGAGACCATCCGCCGCATTGAGCAGGTGACCATGGACAGCGTGATGGACTATGCCCGGGCCACCCTGACGGCGGAGCCCTGCATCGCCGTGGCGGGCAAGGGCGCCAAGGATTTCCGCTTCTGACACAACGGACGAAATGAGGGAAACCCCATGAATGAACGCATTGTGGCCCTGGATGTGGGCGACGCCCGCATCGGCGTGGCGGTCAGCGACGCGTCCCGGCTCATCGCCAGCCCCGTGGAGGTGATCCACCGGGTGGGCTTCGGCCCGGACGTGAAGCGCGTGCAGGAGATCTGCCGCCGCTATGACACCACGCTGATCCTCTCCGGATTGCCCCTGAACCTGAACGGCACCGAGGGCCCGCAGGCAGCGAAGGTAAGGCTTTTCTGCCAGCAGCTTGAAAAAGTCGGGCTGGTGGTGTATTATCAGGATGAGCGGCTCACCACCGTCACCGCGGAGAACGCCCTCCTGGAGCAGAACATGCACCGGGCCCAGCGGCGGCAGACCGTGGACAAGGTGGCTGCGGCGGTGATCCTGCAGCAGTATCTGGATACCATCAATCAACAGCCCTGAACCAAAGCGACAAGAAAGCGAGGCATCACCATGGACGAGAACGAAAACATTGTGGAGCTGGTGGACGACGAAACCGGTGAAAACGTGGTCTTTGAGCATCTGGCGACCCTGGAGCACGAGGGGGATATGTACATCGCGCTGATGCTGCCCGAGGACGTGGAAAGCGACGATGACGAGGGCGAGGTCATCATCATGAAGATCGACCAGGACGAGGACGGCAACGAGTGCTACGTCTCCGTGGAGGACGACGAGGTGCAGGAGGCGGTCTTCGAGAAGTTCCTGGCCTTGATGGAAGAAGACGACGCGGATGACGCCGAATGACCTGCAGGGAGCGGCGGTGGCGCTGACCGCCCCGGACGGCACGGTCTACCGCTTCCGTTACGGCGCATCCATCCCCTACGCGGGGGAGACGTACGCCGTGCTGCTCAGCGAGGAAGCGGGGGACGGGGAACAGATCCTGATTACCCGCATGGAGCGGCAGGGCGAGGAGATCGCCTTTGTGGCTGCGGAGGAGGACGACGTGGTGGAGCAGGTGTGGAGCAAGTACTGCGATATGCGCATCCGCCAGGCCGTCCGTGAGCTGCCTGAAGCTGAAGAATAGGAGGACATACCCATGAAGAGACTGCTGGCCCTGACGTTGGCCCTGCTGCTGGCCCTCTCCGCCTGGCCTGCCCTTGCGGAGACCCTGCAGGACTGCCACCGTGTCACCATGACCAAGGCGGACACCACCCAGGCCAACAAGTCCGTCATCCGGCTGTGGACAGCGGACACGGTGCTGGATACTGTGGATGAAGAGCTGGCAGCCATCGCCCAGGATTATGTGGACAAGTATGCCCCCACCCTCAAGAAGGCGGCCAACACCACCAGCAGCAACTCCCGGCTGGATGTGGGCATCCGCTACAGCCGCACGGGGCTTACGTGGATGAGCTTCCTGGTGCAGGCCCGGGTGACCTATCACCGGGATCTGATCGGCCAGGAGATCACCAGCCGCACCTATGACATGACCACCGGCGAACGCATCTGGCTCAGCGACATTTTCCCCGTGGACAGCCCGGCCTGGGCCTACCTGGAGGACAAGGTGCGCCAGACGGTGACCGGCTATTTCCCTGATGAGGAGCCGGACTACAACGCCGTGGAGGCGCTGTGCAGCCGCGGCGCCATCGAGGAGATGGACTTCACGCTCCACGGCATGTCGCTGGTTCTGCACATTCCGGCGGAGACCCTGTATCCCGAGCATTTCTCCCTGATGGAAGTAACCGTCTTCTACCCGGAGATCTACGACTGGATGACCGAGCGGGCCTTTGCGGAAACCGACAACCTTTCCTACTACAAGACCTGCGCCCTGACCTTTGACGACGGCCCCAACCGCACCAATACCACCAAGGTGCTCAATAACCTGATGGAAACCGGCTCGGTGGCGACCTTCTTCGTGGTGGGTACGCGGATCAACGACTTTACCGACCTGATCCAGCGGGAGCATGACGAGGGCCATGCCATCGGCTCCCACAACTGGTCCCATGCCGACGTGCGCAAGGTCTCCGGCACCTCCCTGCGGGCCATGCCGGCGAAGGTGGACGCCCGCATGATCGAGGCCATCGGCATCCCCGTGCGCTACAACCGGGTGCCCTACGGCCTCTATCCCCAGATGATCAGCGCCAAGGTGGGCTGGCCCCTGATCCAGTGGAGCGTGGATACCTACGACTGGCGGGGCCGTTCCACAACCACGGTGGTCGGCACGGTGAAGGATCAGCTGGCGGACGGTGACATCATCCTCTGCCATGACATCAAGGACAACACCCCTGAGTCCGCCAAGCGGATTGCCACGACCGTGGCGGAAAAGGGTTACATGATGCTGACCATTGACGAGCTGATGGCCAAGGACGGTGTGGAGCTGAAGCCCGATACGGTCTACTACCGCTGCTCCGACGGCGACTATTCCATCAAGAAGAGAGACTGATGATCAGGCCGCCAGGTTTTGCTGGAAGGCAAGTGTTACATAGCTTAAATCCCCTGGCGATTCGTTGACAGCATCAGCCAGCAAATGGTATAATGGATCCGATGCACTATCCGAAGGAACAAGGAGGTACGTAACGACTATGAAACGTCTACTGTGCGCCGTCCTGGCGCTGACCATGGCCCTGAGCGCAGGCGCAGCCCTGGCGGAGGATGGTCTGACCCGCATCAACCCCACGGAAAAGCGGAACATCACCATCAATGAAGCTGGGCTGAATGAAATGATTGAGGGCGTCAGCCCCACCACCGGCCTGTACCTGGACGAGCTGGAAGCGCCTGATGGCTTTGCCGGTCTTGCTGTGACGGGCAGGTATCTGCCCATGCTGGTGCAGATCGATAACTCCGACGGCGGCGTGAACAAGACGGCTCCCTGGGGCGCCAGCTATGCCGATATTGTGTACGAGACGCCTCTGCACGGCCGCGGCATGACCCGTATCTCCTACCTGTTCTCCGACCTGATCCCGGACAGCGTGGGCCCTGTCCGTTCTGCTCGCCTGGGCCATGTGTGGCTCCGTGAGGAGTGGGACTGCGGCTTCCTGTACTATGGTCAGCAGGAATATGCCAAGACCAACGTCCGCAAGGAATTCTCCAAGCTGGGCGCGGATGACAAGGGCGTGCTTTTCTCCGGCACCGTGAGCGCCAGCAAGCCCTGGAAGCAGTTTTATACCGCCCGTAAGGGTGCGACGCCTCCCCATCACATTGACGCCAATGTGGCGGCCATGTACGAGCTGATCCCTGAGGATCATGTGGCGCCCAATCACACCTTCCTCTTCACGGATGAGCTGCCCACCGAGGGCGATGATGCTGAGCAGATCATCATCCGCTGGATCTATCAAAAGACCGGCAAGCCCCTGCTGCACTACGGCTCCAATCTGGAGTATGACATTGACAGCAACGCCTATTACCGCTACATGCGCTATGACGACGGCGAGCTGGTGCCCTATGAGGATCGCGACAGCCAGGAGCAGCTGGCCTTCTCCAACGTGATCGTCCAGTTTGCCGAGACGAAGTATACCGTGATCGATGCGCCGATCACCTTCCTGGTGGGCGAGTACTACTACACCGGCAAGGGCAGCAAGTCTGCCGAGGGTAACGCCGACATCTTCATGGGCGGCAAGCACATCGCCGGCTACTGGAAGCGAGCGGACATGGAGTCCCGCACGGTCTTCTACGGCGCGGATGGCAACGAGATCGAGCTGCAGCGCGGCAAGACACTGATCATTGTGGTTCCCTACTGCGGCTGGGTGGATTACCAGTAAGCAGCAAGCAAGGCAAAGGGAGCGTCCTGAATACAGGACGCTCCCTTTTTGATTGGACGCAAGCATCAGCCATGCCGGATAATGGTCATTTCTCCGATACGCCCGGCCCTGCTGCCATGCGGTGTGCCAATGAAGCATCGCACGGCAAGCGCACGAAGCAATGCCAGGATACAGTAAACCCCGCCACGTTGTAGCTGCGGCGGGGCAGGGGAGGTGAAATCAATTGGCCGGGAGATAATCCTGCAGCGCGCAGCCCAGGGCCTCATCGAAGGGGTTGAGGGTGAAGTCCGTATCGCGCTGAGCGAGTTTCATGGCAGCCTCCGCGGCTTCCCCGGATACCAGCAGGGGCTGGTAGTTGTTGACGGGATTGGTGCCGGAGATATTCGCCGGATACAGCGCCAGCTGCTGACCCAGGTAGGTGCCGTCATCGGCGAAGGTCAGTGTGGCGCGAACCACCATGGCCTCCAGGGCGCGAACCTCCTTGTTGCCGCCGAAGCAGAAATTCCCCAGGGAGTAGCAGATGGAGCGGTTGTTGTAGATGTCGAAGCCCTGCACCACATGGGGATGATGCATTACCACCAGGTCAGCGCCGTTGTCAATGACAAAGCGGGCCACGTTCTCCTGGGTGTTGTTGCGGACGCGGCCATACTCCGTGCCTCCGTGGAACACGTAGATGATGCAGCTCACACCCTCCTCGCTCTTCAGGCGGGCCATTTCTTCCTTCGTCCAGCTCTTGCGGTTGTTGAAGCCCGTGGAGTTCACGCTCATGAAGGCGATCCTGATGCCATCCTTCTCATAGATGAACACCTCGCCGTTGCCGAAGGCCCCCACCCCTGCGGCCTGCAGCGTGGCCAGGGTGGTGTCGTAGCCCTGGTTGCCGAAGTCCATGGTGTGATTGTTGGCAATGTTGCAGGCCTCAATGCTGGAGCAGGTAAGGATGTTCACAAAATCCGTCGGCCCGCGGAAACGGTAGGTCTTCTTGGTGTTCTCCTGCTTCTTGGAATCGGACAGCACGCCCTCCAGGTTGATGACGGTCAGGTCATCCTCCGCGAAGAAATCCCGTACGTTGGCGAAGAAGTATTCGTAGCCCTGATTGGCGGCCATGGTGTCGAAGGAAAAGTCCTTGCTGCGCTTCTTCTCCTCGCTGCCCAGGGTCACATCGCCGGTGAAGGTGATGGTGACGGTCTTGTCCGCCAGCGCGGCGGTGGGGGCCAGGAGCATCAGGCACAACAGCAGGCTGAAAATACGACGCATAGGCGGTCCCTCCCGTTAGAAATCATTGGCTATTATACCACAGGAGGCCCAGCTTTGGCTACCCCTTCACGCCTCATCCCGGTGAATGTTACAATACTGCCGCAAAGCCCGGGCCAGGAAGCTGGCGGTGCCGTCGCCCGCTGCCTGGTCGATGCTGCGGGTGAAGTCTCCGCCCCCGTCGCACAGATCCGCCAGGCAGCGCAGGATGGGCAGCGTGCAGTCATAGAAGTTGGCGGTGAGAAAGTCCCGCAGCTGCTGCACCATGGCCTGGGCCTCCACGCTGGCGGGGTCGGTCTGGCAGCGCTGGCCGCACGCGACCATCATGGCTATCAGCTGATGCTCAAGGCGGGCGTCCTCCTCCTGGGTGCGAGCGGCATGCTTCTGCACAAATTCCTTGTAGGTGGGGGTGGTAACCCAGGCAGCCTTGGCCTGGGCGGCATAGTCGTCCAGTTTGCGGGTGTCGAAGGCGTCGAAATTCATGCTCATGTTGTTCAGGCCTTTCATTTTCAGGCCGCGGGCCAGGAGAATCAGGTTGTCCAGGTGCTCCCGGCGCATGGTCAGCAGGGTGATCTGCGTTTCCAGCGCCTGCAGCGGATCGAACCCCGGGGTGTCCAGGATGCGGCGGATGTCCGCCAGGGGGAATTCCAGCGCCCGGAACAGGAGGATGGTGTGCAGGCGCCTGAGCGCGTCCTCATCGTAGAGGCGGTAGCCTGCCTCCGTTGCGCCGCAGGGGCGCAGCAGGCCGATGCGGTCGTAGTGCCGCAGGGTGCGCACACTCAGGTGGGAGATACGGCTGATTTCGCCAATGGTCATCATGGCAGCGGCCTCCTTTCATCCCCATGATAGAGCATGACATGGCGTCATGGTCAACCCCTGCAGCATAAAAAATCCCCGGACGCGCATGTCCGGGGGAAGGGGATCATCAGTAGTTTTCCATCTGCATCATCTGGATGACCCGGTCCAGCTCGCGAATAAACTGCTCCGCACCGATCTGTCCATCCATGTAGCGCTGCATCAGCTTGGAGGCCTCGTTGGCCCCGTCTGTGGAGGAGGAGAGGAAGTCCGCACTGTCCGCCACAATCAGCTGCGGTGCCAGCTCCCGATAGGCGGCGATGTCCTCCTCGGAGACGGCCCAGCGGCGGGCCTCCGTGTCCGCCAGCTCCTCCCGCATCCAGGTCAGGTTCTCCTCGTACATGGCCTTGTCAGCCTCGTCAGCCTCCGCCAGGGCGGCCTCCATGCTGGCGATGGATTCCTGCACGCTCTCCAGGTTCTGCTGGTAGTACATGTACTCCATGGGCTCGTTCACGTCCGGCAGCATGGCGATCTGCTCGTCCAGGGACATATGCTCGGCGTAGAACTCCAGCCACAGGATGGCCAGATCCAGGTTCGGGCTGTTGGGGTTGACGAAGCTCACGGCCATGCTGGTGGAGATGTAGGGCTCACTGCCGTCCGTCAGGGAGAGATGCATGGGTACGCCGTCCCACCGGGGATCATGCCCGTAGCGCTGGGGCAGGGGATCCGCGTAGGTGTTGAACAACTGGGTGGCTCCTTCCGAATCGGAGTAGTAGACCACGCCTGCGTTGCCGTCTGTCTCCTGGGACAGCTCCTGCAGGGTGGAGCGCAGCTGCTCCCATTTGGTCAGGATGGCGCGCATCTCCGGGGTGTTGAAGGTCAGGGGCTCCCCGGCGGCGGCGCAGTCCACTACCCGCTGGCTGAAGATCAGACTGAATACCTGCTGATCCAGGTTGTACACATAGTCGCCAAAGAGGGTGATTTCCGGGTACTCCTCGGCGTAGTCCTCCTGCCACATGAGGATGAAGTCCATCAGCCCCTCAATGCTGGTAGGCAGGTCAGCCACCGACAGGCCCACCTTTTCCAGCGCGGCGGGGAAGTAGCCCATGCAGTTGGCCTGCACCTGCAGGGGGAAGGCGATCAGCTTGCCCTCGCTGCTAAAGAGCATGCGGCTGAACTGGGGGTACATCCGGGCGGCAAAGTCCGTCAGCGCCTGGCTGGAGGACAGATCCGCCACATAGCCCTTGTCCCTCAGGGCGGTGAAGGCGCCGTTGGGCAGGAACATGGTATATACATCCGTGCTGTTGCCGCCGGAGAGCATCTCCTGGCTGATAGCCTCCGCCGTGTAGGCGTAGGAGTCAGGCTCCGTCACGGCGATCTCCGGGTGGGCCTTGCAGAAGGCGTAAAGGATGTCGCTGTCGCCGTAGTTCACCAGCCGCAGCACCCGGGTGGGCAGCCTGGCGGGGTCGGTGGAGGTGGAGGCGATGTACTCCCCGTCATTGGCCCAATTGCCGCACAGGTACTGCCCCTGAACCACTGCGCAGGTCTCAGCGTTGACGTTGGGCAGCAGATATCCGCACAGCTCCGGCTGGGCCATGCCGCTGCGGTAGCGCATCAGCTGCGTGCGGCAGGCCATGTACAGGTAACCGGTGGCGGGATCCCAGGTCAGACCGGAAGCGTCATTGGCGTCCAGGGTGGACAGGGTGGTGAGGGCGGCGGTGTCCCTGTCCACCGCCACCAGGGCGGGCGGGGCCTCATAGTTGCTCCAGTCCCGGTACAGGCCCACGAGGCCCTCGGGGGTCATGGCCAGGCTGCAGAGGTAGTCCTGGGTCAGCCGGGTGACGGCGCCGTCCGCCAGGCTGATCTTCATCAGCTGGTTGTAGCCCCAGTCCTGAGTCGTATCATAGTCGAAGAGCAGCACGTAGAGGTATTCCCCGTCGCAGGCCATGCCGTAGAACTGGGGCCAGCTGTCCTCGCCCAGGCCCAGATCCACGTCGACGGCCTTGGCGGGCGCGGCGAGGTTCCCGCTGTCATCCTCCCGGGCGGTGTAGACCATGTAGGGCGATGCGCCGTCCTCGCTCATGTAGGAGCGCAGCAGCATGTACAGCGTGCCGTCGTGGGCGGTCAGCATGGTCACTTCGCTGTTCAGCTGGCCGAAATCCAGTACGGACAGCCAGCCCTCCTCCGTCTGCCGGAGCAGGCCGTTGCCCTTGCTGGTGTAGGCAGCGATGTACAGATGGTCGTTCATCGCGGCCATGGCGGAAGGGGCGTTGTCCAGGGTAATGGGGGCGGACGCGTCCGCCGGTGCATCCTCCGCCAGGGCAGCGGTGCACAGCAGGCACAGCGTGGCCAGCAGGGACAGTATGCGTTTAAGCAAGGTTCATTCTCCTTTACATCATCAATAGGGCTCCACCTATATAGACGGATGAAAGGCACACAATGTTACATGAGAATTGGATGAAAAAGCTCAGGTGGGCTCCATGATGAAGGCCACCTGGGGCAGCGCGCGCATCAGGCTGGTGACGAACGCGCTGCTGCCGTCCCGGGCCTGGCCCAGCACCAGACGGGTCACGCCCCGCTCCCGGCAGAAGGCGCAGATGGCCTTGTGGGCGTCGTGGGCGTGGAGCATGGTCATCTCCGCCCCCACCTCACAGGAGAGGCGGTAGAGGTCATCCAGGGCCTCCGCCACCGCGGGATTGGTCAGGGTGTTCAGCCCGCTGCCGGACACGGACAGCACCAAAAGGGCCGCGCCGTGCTCCCGGGCGACCTCAGCGCCCTTGTGGATCAGCCGGGCGCTGGACTTCTGCCCGGTGACGCAGACCAGTACAGTTTCCGCCATGGCACAGGGCTCCTTTCTGCCATCGGGAATCAGATGGCCTCCAGGGACACCACCGCACGGTCGTGGAACACCACGTGCAGCTTCTGTCCGGGGGTCAGGTCGGGGAAGGGCTTGAGCACGTCAAAGTAGAAGATGCGCTCATAGGGCTTGTCGTCATCGTCATGGTCATGGTCAATGACGGTGACCGTGCGGCACAGAACGCCGTCCACAGGCTCAGCGTCGGGGGTGATGGACTGATAGAGGCACTCCGTCTCCCGGACGCGGCCGTGCAGGGCCTCCTGCAGGAACTTCTGATAACGGTGCAGCGGGCGGATGAACAGGTCGTACCCGGCGATGAGCAGCGCGCCGAGAAGCACGGTCAGCAGCGTGGTCAGCCATTCGATGCGGACCACCAGGGAGATGATCAGGCCGATGAGCAGCAGGGCGCCGGGGATGCTCAGCACCAGCCAGCGCTTCTTCTGCTGGGCCTTGATGTCGATCAGGTCTTGCTCGGTGTACAAGGTGGAATCCTCCTTTATCGGGCGAATGTTTCTCTATATGCTATTATCCTTCAAAAACCGGCGCAGGTCAAGGGCTGATTGCGCATCCGCCGCCTCCGCCGGGCCCTGCCGTCGCCTTTCATGCCCGAAAACGCAAGGCTTTCCGGCAAACATGAATAAAGTGTAAATTGCGCGCGGCTTGTGCCGAAGGGGGCAGATGTGGTACAATAATGCATACGCTTCTTGCTCGGGAGGATTCACTGTGAAGGAGAGAAGGAGCCGGGCCTCCGGCTTTTCCATGACGTCGCTGCACGGCCTGTATGACTACCTTTACTGCATGCTGGCCTCAAGCATTCTGGTGGCAATGCCGATCTTCGGCGGCGCACTGTTCATGTGTGGACAGGTGGCGTCCGTGTTTCTGACGACCTACGCGGGACAGGCCGGAAGTCTGCTGCCCAAAGCGGCCCGCCGGTGGCAGACCGCGCTGCTTGTGCTGCTGCTCATCAGCCTGTGCGTGGTGGTGCTCTATCCCATCGCCATTGACAGCCCACGGATGTGGATGGTCTTCGTTCTGGTGCTGCTGATGATGCTCCGCAGCGAGGCCTGCCGTCGCCTGATCCGCCTGAACCAGACCGGCAGGCTCGCCACCCGGCGCCTGGCCCTGTGGCTGGCGGGGGTGCAGCTGGCGCTGCTGGCGGTGATGGCGGGTACACTCCTGTACAACCTGGGCGGCACACAGGCCTGGCAGATGCTGGCGGGCTATGCCCTGTGCAGCGCCATGGAGTGCTACTGCATGCTCAAGGACAGCGCGGCCCTGCGCCCCATGCCGCCCCTGGAGGCGGAGCAGGCCCGGCAGATGGGCGATACGCTGCGGGGGGCCAACGCCTACAAAACCTATGAGACGCTGTCCACGCTTATTCTTGCGGCCCTGGTGATGACGCTGATCGTCATGCACACGTTCCTGGCGGTGACGGCAGAGCAGCTGCTGCGCCGGATGATCCTGGCGGTGGCCACCATGCTCATCAGCCGGGAGGTGGCGGAGGCGCTGCTCCGCTGGCGGGAAAGGCGCCGCCGCGCAGATCCCACCAACCTGCTGCTGATCGGCCTGTTCCTGTGGCTGTATGCGCTGATCCTCTTTGCCCGCTCCCTGGGAGGCGAGGATGTGCGGATGCTCAGTGTGTACGTGTACCTGGCCATGTGCTCCGCCGGGGGTGGCCTGTGCCTGACCTGCCTGGCCCGCATGGAGGAAGCCATGGTGCAGGTGGCGCAGTTTGCTTCCCGGGGCGAAACGGCGGGCTACGCGCCCCTGCGTGCGGCCCAGCGGCAGCTGGCCCTGCTCCTGGGGGAGATGCTGGCCCTGGCAGCGCTGACGGCCCTGTGCTTCATCGGCGGCCATGAGCTGCCCCGGGACATGCAGCAGCTGGCGGCCAGCTTTCAGCCGATCATGGTGCTGCCTGCGCTGCTGACGGTGCTGGCGGCGCTGCTGTCGGTGCTGCGCTTCCCCCTGACCAACCGCTGGATGGACAAGCTGGCCCGGTTCCTCCGCCTGAAGGAGGAGGGTGGCGACAATCCCGCCCTGGAGAAGCAGCTGGAGAACGTGGTGGTCAAGCCCCATCGCCAGCCCTTCGGCACGCGGATGCTCATGGCGGTGCTGCGGCCGCTTTTCCGCCACGAGCTGAAGGGTGCGGAGAACATTGTCCCTGACGTGAACAACCCCATTGTGTTCCTGTGCAACCATGGGGAGATCTACGGCCCTGTGGCCAGCATGCTGTGCATGCCGGTGCCTGTCCGCCCCTGGGTCATCAGCGAGATGGCCGTCAGCAAGGAGGAGGTCAGCGCCTACGTGTACAAGTACACCATCGGGCCTGCGACCTGGCTGGGGCCGCTGCGCTGGCCCCTTGCGCGGCTGCTGGGGCCGATCTCCATCTGGGGCATGAATCAGCTGGAGAGCATCCCTGTTTACCGCAACAAACCCAGGGAGCTGATGACCACCTTCCGCACCTCGGTGGAGGCGCTGCAGGCGGGGGACAATCTGCTGATCTTTCCGGAGAACCCCGACGCCGATCGGGATCATCCCGGCTACGAGCACGGGGGCATGGGCGAATTGTACCGGGGCTTCGTGATGCTGGCACAGGTGTATTACAACCGCACAGGCAAGCGCTGCCGTTTTCTGCCTATGTATGCTCACAAGGGCTTGCGCACCCTGAGCTTCGGCACGGAGATTGTCTACGATCCTGACAACGAGCCCATGGCTGAGCGTGACCGCATTGTGGAGGAGGCTCATGCGCAGATGACCGCCATTGCGGAGCGTGAGGACGCGCTGTACCAGGCCCAGCACGGGGACGACAGGCACACCTTGGCCCAGTGATATGGATGCCATGACAACATGAAGGGAACGGTTCCGGCAACGGAGCCGTTCCCTTTTCCGATGGGGTGACATGGCATCATTGTATTGCAATTGTTGAACAGAAAGGGGACGGGGCTTCTCCGGTGCAGGGGACGCGAATCTGCCGTTTCCATCGCGGGATGCGGGCATCCCGCCCGGAAACTCCCATACTTTTGGGGGAAACGCTGGGCTGCCGCGACATCCCTGCGCAGGGCCTAACGCCGCCCCTGCTACCAAGGCAAGGGGTTTCACCCCTTGACCCGTTTTGCTGGCGCGATCCCGTGGAGCAGTCCGTTATCGGGTGCGGTGCTGACACTTCTGCCAGTTCTTGCGGCGCTGTTCCTCCTTTTTCAGCTGGAGGTAGCGGTTCAGCTGCTCCGGATCAAGCTGGCCCTCCTCCACGGCACGGCGTACGGCGCAGCCCGGTTCATGGGTGTGGGTGCAGTCGGAAAAGCGGCACATGCCCGCGAAGTCTGCGATGCCCACGAAGGTCTCGTCCACCGCCGCGTCATCCAGAGCGAAGGCCCGCATGCCGGGGGTGTCGATGATGGCGCCGCCGCAGTCCGGGAACAGCAGCTCCCGGTGGGTGGTGGTGTGGCGGCCACGGCCGTCGGCCTCGCGGATGGCGGAGGTGTCCATGGCCTCACGGCCCAGCACGGCGTTGACCAGTGTGGACTTCCCCACGCCGGAGGAGCCCGCGAAGGCGATGGTCTTCCCCTGGGCCAGCAGGTCGCGGATGAACTGCACGGCGGGCATATCGGGGCGGCTGTTCAGCAGCACGCGCAGGTAGGGGAAGGCACATTCCGTCTCCCGGAGCCGGGCTTCGGCCTCAGCGGTCAGGTCGGCCTTGGTCAGCAAGATGACGGGGGTCACGCCGCCCGCCAGCGCCGCGGCGATGTACCGCTCCGCCCGGGCCAGGCTGAAATTCTGGTTCAGGGACATGCACATCAGCAGCACGTCCAGGTTGGCGGCGATGAGCTGCCTTTCGCCGGTGGAAGGGTCGCCCACGCGGCCCAAGGCGCTGCGGCGCTCCTCGATGCCCTGGATAACGGCGTTGTCCGCGTGGCCGTCCCAGGCCAGGATGGCCCTGTCGCCCACGGTGGGGTAATCGGCGGGGGAGGTGGCAGCATGCATCATTTTGCCCGATACGCGGGCGGACAGCAGCCGGGCGTGATCCTCGGCCAGGCAAACGGTGTACAGGTTGTGGGACTGGGTGAGAACGATACCGGTGTACGTCAATGGAATGCTCCTTTTCTCATCAAAAGGGCATCATACAATTCTCAAATTCAACGGACACATCTACTTGTGCCTTTTTGTTGTTGAATCGCATAAAAATGCCCGGGGACGTTGTGCGCTCCCGGGGAAACATGCAAAGAAAGGACGCCTCCGTTATTTCAGCGTGCCGGGAGCCACACTGCGGTCAGCATACATCACAAAAACCTTCACACAGCATCGCTCCTTTCATGCCATAAGATGGGACAAGCATAGCACAACCTTCAGGGCCTGTCAAGACGTCTGTGCAGAAAAATTCTCTGGATCCGCGGGCAAAGGAAAAGCCCATCCTCTTGTGCGGAGAGGATGGGCCTTTATGCTTTGCTTTGTGTGTGCGGATGATGTCAGGGGATCAGACAAGCTCCAGAACGACCATCTCGGCAGCGTCGCCGCGACGGGGTCCCAGCTTGTAGATGCGGGTGTAGCCGCCGGAGCAGTTCTTCTCAGCGTTGCGGGCCTTGTACTTGGGGCCGATCTCGCGGAAGAGCTTCTCCACCACAGGATGCTTGTTGTCCTTGGTGCGCTCCTTGAAGTCAGCCTTGGACTCGTCCTGCTTCTTCTGCTCCTGCAGGTCATACAGGTAGGCCATCATCAGACGGCGGGCATGCAGCTTGGAGGGCGCGTCGTTGGTCACCTCCAGGGTAACCAGCTGACCCTTCTCATTGTGGGTCTCCTTGGTGACGGACACGGTGTTCTCGCATTCCTTGACCGCCAGGGTGATCATACGGTCGGCGATGCGGCGGACTTCCTTGGCCTTGGCCTCGGTGGTCTCGATGCGGCCGTACCAGATCAGGTCGGTCACCAGGCCGCGCAGCAGCGCCTTACGCTGGTCGGCAGTGCGACCCAGCTTGCGTTGGTATGCCATGGGATATTTCCTCCTTCACGGGCGATGAGGGATTCGCGCCGGTGGCGCGCCAGGGGTTCGCCTCCCCTGAGTACCTTCGCAGCCCCGTCCTAATAGGATTGATTACTCTTCGTTGGGTCGCAGGCCGAGGCCCAGAGCTTCCAGCTTCTGCTCGACTTCCTCCAGGCTCTTCCGGCCCAGGTTGCGAACCTTCATCATGTCCTCCTGATTGCGCTGCACCAGCTCAGCCACGCTGTTGATGCCCGCGCGCTTCAGGCAGTTGTATGCACGCACCGACAGATCCAGCTCCTCGATGGTCATCTCGAGGACCTTTTCCTTCTTGTCGTCCTCGGGCTGCACCATGCTCACCGGCATCACCTGATCAGTGAGGCTCACGAACAGGCTCAGGTGCTCGCTGAGGATCTTCGCCGCGCCGCTGATGGCCTCTTCGGGCTTCAGGGTGCCGTTGGTCCAGATCTCCAGCGTCAGCCGGTCATAGTCGGTGGTGTTGCCCACGCGGGTGTCCGCCACGGTGTAGTTCACCTTCCGGATGGGGGTGAAGATACTGTCGATGGCAATCACGCCAATGGGCATTGAGGGATTCTTGTTTTTGTCAGCGCTGACATAGCCGCGGCCCTTCTCCAGCATCAGCTGCATCTGCAGGTGAGCGTCCTCGTTCAGGGTCGCAATGTGCATGTCGGGATTGACAATCTCAACCTCGTCATCCACCTTGATGTCGCCGGCCTTCAGCTCGCAGGGGCCCTGGACGTCAATGGTGACCTGCTTGGGGTTGTCCGTGTACATCTTCACGGCCAGACCCTTCAGGTTCAGGATGATCTCGGTCACGTCCTCCTTCACGCCGGGAACAGTCGAAAACTCATGCTGCACACCTTCGATGTGCACAGAAGAGACCGCCACCCCAGGGAGGGAGGACAGCAGCACCCGGCGCAGAGAGTTGCCCAGCGTGTGACCGAAGCCACGCTCCAGGGGTTCCACAACAAACTTGCCGTAGCAGTTGTTCTGGCCAACCTCCACACACTCGATGCGTGCCTTTTCGATTTCTACGATCATTCCGTTTACCCTCCTCTTTCATTTCCTGGGTGAAGGGCCGTGCGTAGGGGATGCGGCGATGATCACCGCGTCCCGCCGCGCCCTTCAACTTAACGGGAGTAGAACTCGACGATCATGTTCTCCTGCAGCTCGAAGTCGATATCCTCGCGAGCGGGCAGAGCGTTGACGGTACCGGTCAGGTTGGGGGCGTCGAAGGTCAGCCACTTGGGGGTGACCGCCGTGGTGCCCTCGCGCAGGGACTTGAACATCTCGCTCTCAGCGGAGCGGGGACGCAGGGTGATCACGTCGCCCACCTTCACGGAGTAGGAGGGGATGTCCACCTTCTGGCCGTTGACGCGGATGTGGCCGTGCACAACCACCTGGCGGGCCATGCGGCGGGTCTTGGCCAGGCCCAGACGATAAACGACGTTGTCCAGGCGGCGCTCCAGCAGCTGGAGCATGTTGTCGCCGGTGACGCCCTTCATGTTGGTGGCCTTCAGATAATACTTGTGGAACTGCTTTTCCAGCACGCCGTAGACGAACTTGACCTTCTGCTTTTCCTTCAGCTGCGCGCCGTACTCAGAAACCTTCTTGCGGCGGGTGCCGCCGGGGTTGCGGGTAGACTTCTTGTTGCCATAGCCCATGACAGCCGGAGAAATGTCGAACGCGCGGCACTTCCGGGCGATAGGCTGCTTGTTGATAGCCATGTTTCGTAGTCCTCCTTCGTTACCTTACACGCGACGGCGCTTGGGCGGACGGCAGCCATTGTGGGGGATGGGCGTCACGTCCTTGATCATGTTCACATCCAGGCCGGCAGCCTGCAGGGAACGGATGGCGGCTTCACGTCCGGAGCCGGGGCCCTTGACGTACACCTCGACGGTCTTCAGGCCATACTCCATGGCGGCCTTCGCGGCGGTCTCGGCAGCCATCTGAGCGGCGAAGGGCGTGCTCTTCTTGGAGCCGCGGAAGCCCAGACCGCCAGCGGAGGCCCAGGACAGCGCATTGCCCTGCGTATCGGTGATGGTGACGATGGTATTATTGAAAGAAGAGCGGATATGGGCGGCGCCGCGCTCGACCAGCTTGCGCTCCTTGCGCTTGCGCACAACCTTCTTCAGCTTGGATTGCTTGGGTGCCATTTGAATTCATCCCTCCGGTTCAATCTTCACTTGCCATCAGGCGAAGCGGCCCTTACTTGGTGGCCTTCTTCTTGCCGGCAATGGTCTTCTTCGGGCCCTTACGGGTGCGAGCGTTCTGCTTGGTATTCTGACCGCGGACGGGCAGGCCGCGGCGATGACGCACGCCGCGATAGCAGCCGATTTCCATCAGGCGCTTGATGTTCAGGGAAACTTCACGACGCAGGTCGCCCTCGACCTTCAGGTGATGCTCGATGTAATCGCGCAGCTTGCTGATGTCGCTCTCGGAGAGATCCTTGACTCGGGTGTCGGGGTTGATGCCGACTTCCGCGAGCATCTTCTGGGAGGTCGTCAGGCCGATGCCGTAGATGTAGGTCAGGCCGACCTCAACGCGCTTTTCTCTGGGCAGGTCTACGCCCGCAATGCGTGCCATGTGTGTAAAACACCTCCGTATGTTCTGTGGCGATCCGCTGACCGCCTTGAAAGACGCGTCTCCTCCGGCATCTCAGGGGCAACCCACCCCGGAGCCCCGGCGGAAGCGCAACCTTTTCGCCTGCGTCCGGTGATGCAGACGCGCGGCAACGCCCTCCATCCGCTATGGAAGGTGCGAATGGAAAGCGCGGAACGTTAGAAGACGTATCGGCCGGACGATGGAACACACGCCCTGGGGGCGCATGCAGCCGCCCACCACCCGACCTTAGGCTAACCACTAAAGTTTATCACACCTCTCCAAAAAAGTAAATGTCTTTTCGCCGCGAATCTGAAATTTTTTCTGACAATTTGATGACGAATCCTGCCGCACAGCCTCTTGCCTGCGGGGGCGTGTTCCATTATAATAGTCCTAATGCCTGGAGAGGAGGCGATGGGATGATTCAGCTGCCGGAGGGCGCGGCTTTTGTGGTAGACCATCTGACGCGTGCGGGGTACCCGGCTTATGTGGTGGGGGGCTGCGTGCGGGATGCGCTGCTGGGCATTGCGCCCAAGGACTGGGACGTATGCACCGCCGCCACGCCGGAGGAGATGCAGCGGGTCTTCGCCGGCTGCCACGTGGTGGAAACGGGCCTGAAGCACGGCACCCTCACCGTGGTGGTGGATCACGTGCCCTACGAGGTGACCACCTTCCGCGTGGACGGGGACTACACCGACCATCGCCATCCCGATCAGGTGAAGTTTGTGGCGGACGTGCGGGAGGATCTGGCCCGGCGGGACTTTACTGTCAATGCCATGGCCTATCACCCGGACACGGGGCTGGTGGACGCCTTCCGCGGCCGGGAGGATCTGGCGGCGGGGGTGATCCGCTGCGTGGGCGATCCCCAAAAGCGCTTTGGCGAGGACGCGCTGCGGATCCTGCGGGCGCTGCGCTTCGCCTCGGTGTACGGCTTTACTATGGAGGAACAGACCGCCCGGGCGGTGCATAGCCTGAAGACAACCCTCCACGGCGTGGCGGCGGAGCGCATCCGGGTGGAGCTGGGGAAGCTCCTGTGCGGCAGGGGCGCGGAGACCATTTTGCGGGACTATGCCGATGTGGTCATGGAGGTGCTGCCCGCCCTCAGCCCCATGCTGGGCTTTGACCAGCGTACACCCTATCACCGCTACGATGTCTGGGAGCATACCATCCGCACGGTGGGGGCGGTTGCGCCGGTGGAAGCCCTCCGCTGGACGATGCTCCTGCACGACAGCGGCAAGCCTGCCTGCTTCACCCTGGACAATAAGGGCCAGGGCCATGCCTTCGGCCATGGGGAGAGGTCGGTGGCCATTGCCCGGGAGGTCATGGCCTTCCTGAAGGTGGACAACGCCACCCGGGATCGGGTGCTGACGCTGGTGGCCCGGCACGACATGCCCCTGTCCGACCGCCCCGGGGTGCTCCGGCGCTGCCTGCACGAGATGGGGGAGGAGCCCCTGCGCCAGCTGATCGAGGTGCAGCGGGCGGATGAGCAGGGCAAGGGCGTCCGCTCAGCGGAGGAAATCGACGCCCGGGCGCAGGCGCTGAACGCCGCCCTGGATGCGCTGCTGGCCACGAACCCATGCGTGACGCTGAAGCAGCTGGCTGTCCGCGGCAGCGACCTGACCCGGGCGGGGATTCCCGGAGGCAAGACCGTGGGCGAGTGCCTGCGGTACCTGCTGGAGCAGGTGATGGAGGATACATTGCCCAACGACCAGGGCGCGCTGCTGCGGGCCGCGGCGCAGTGGGCTGAAAATGGTATGCCGCAGGGCGGCAATGAAGGAGGCTTCCAATCATGATCAAGTGGATCATCCGTCGTTTCATCCGCGAGCCGGAAAACACCTCCGACCAGCGGGTACGCGGGCAGTACGGCACGCTGGGCTCGGTGGTGGGCATCTCGGTGAACGTGCTTCTGTCCGTGGTGAAATTCCTGGTGGGTACGTTCACCGGCTCCGTTGCGGTGACGGCGGACGCGGCCAACAACCTCTCCGATGCGGGGGGCAGCATCATTTCGCTGATTTCCATCCGCCTGGCGCAGAAGCCCGTGGACAGGGAGCATCCCTTCGGCCACGGCCGCATGGAATACCTGGGCGCGCTGGGGGTGGGCGTGCTGATCCTGCTCATGGGCGTGGAGCTGCTGCTCTCCGGCGTGGACAGCATTCTGCATCCCGTGCGTCCGGCCTTCGGCTGGGTGCCGCTGATCCTGCTGATCTTCAGCATCCTGATGAAGGTATGGCTGTACTTCTTCTACACCCATGTGGGGAAGAAGATCGACGCCTCCACGCTGCTGGCTGCGGCCAAGGATTCCCTCTCC
This sequence comes from Eubacteriales bacterium, assembly GCA_034104265.1. GTDB lineage: Bacteria > Bacillota > Clostridia > Christensenellales > Aristaeellaceae > UBA11524. The sequence continues at coordinate 23,163 of JAXEEE010000099.1, forward strand.
GATGTGCTGGCCACCTCCGCCGTGGTGCTGAGCATGGTCATCGGCGTGTTCACGGCCTTCCCGGTGGACGGCGTGATGGGCGTGATCGTGGCGGCGCTGGTGCTCAAGGCGGGCTTCGACGTGTGCAAGGACACCATCGACAGCCTCATGGGCGGCAAGCCGGACAAGGAGCTGGGCCGGAGAATCATCGACATGCTGATGAAGTACGACAAGGTCCTGGGCACCCACGACCTGATCCTCCACGACTACGGCCCCGGCCGCTGCGTGGCCTCCGTTCATGCGGAGGTGCCTGCCGACGGCAACATCCTGGAGCTGCACGAGATGATTGACCAGGCGGAGCGGGAAATCAGCACGGAGCTGAACATCCCCATCTGCATCCACATGGATCCCATCGTGTCCGGCGACCCGGAGACGGATCGGGTGGCCGCACAGCTGAACGACTACCTCAAGGGCCGGGGCGAGGGCCTGATGCTCCACGACCTGCGCCGCGTCCCCGGCGCGCAGCAGATCAACCTGGTCTTCGACGTGGTGGTGCCCGCGGGATACAAGGACGTGAAGAACCTGGAGCAGGACATCTGCGCGGAGGCCAAACGCATCAACCCCTGCCACAACTGCGTGATTCATTTCGATGTGGACTACTACCATGTGTGAGAAGGGAAAGACCATGTTCAGGCGGCTGCTGCCCCTGCTCCTGGGGCTGATGCTGGCCCTGCCGCTGTCTGCCCTGGGGGAGGGCTATATCCCACAGCCGGACGAGTCGGCGGACGATATGGTGACCCTCTCCGGTGAGGAGCTGCTGGAGCGCATGGCGGAGCTGCCCGAGGAGGGCGAGAAGGACGCGTCCTCCTTCGCCGTGCTGCCCGACGATCTGGACGCGGACGACCGGGACGTGTTCACCCTGCTGCTCATCGGCAGCGACGCCTACACGGACAACACCCGCGGCCGCAGCGACACCACCATGCTGGTGCAGGTGGACGCGGACAGCAAGACCATCCGGGTGGTGTCCTTCCTCCGGGACACCTACGTGGCGATCCCCGGCAAGGGCAGCAACAGGATCAACGCCAGCTACAGCTGGGGCGGGGAATCGCTCCTTCGGCGTACGCTGGAGAGCAACTTCGGCGTGACGGCAGACGCGTACCTGGAGGTCAACTTCGAGCGGCTGGTGAAGGTCATTGACGCCATCGGCGGCATTGACGTGGAGGTCAGCGAGCGGGAGCGCACCCAGGTCAACAGCATCCTGCGCTTCTACAATGAGAAGATCGGCGACCCGGAGGAGGATCAGCTGCTCACGGAATCCGGCCTGGTGCATCTGACGGGGAAGCAGGCCCTGTGCTTCAGCCGCATCCGCAAGATCGACGGCGATACCCAGCGCACCGCCCGCCAGCGCAAGGTCATCGAGGCGGCGTACCGCAAGGTCATGACCCTCGACCTCGGTTCCATCACCGCCCTGGTGCTGGAGAACCTGGACGCCTTCAAGACGGATCTGACCCCCGCCGACGCCGTGACGCTGATTCCCCTGGCCATCCGCTGCAAGAATGCCGCCTTCGAGACGCTGACCATCCCCCAAAAGGGGACGTATTCCACCCGCACCATCGACGGCATGTGGGTGATCGTCCCCAACCTGAAGCAGAACAAGGCCCTTCTGCAGGAGTTCCTGGGCCTGAAGGAGGAATGACCATGACCATGCTGCCGCCCCTGCCGGATACCCTGTCTGCGCTGCTCCGGGAGCAGTACGGCGACGCGCTGACGGAGCGCATCATCGCGGGCTACACAGCCCGACGCCCGGTGACGCTGCGTGTGAACACCCTGCGGGCGGAGAAGGCGCAGGTATGCAGCCAGCTGACGGAGGCGGGCATCGCCTGGCAGGAGGTGCCCTGGTATGAGGACGCGCTGGTGCTCCCGGATGTGCGGGAGGATGCGGTGGAGGCCCTGCCCCTCTACGGGCGGGGCGAGGTGTACCTGCAGAGCCTGTCCTCCATGATTCCGCCGCTGCTGATGAACCCCCAGCCCGGGGAGACCATCCTGGACATGGCGGCGGCCCCCGGCGGCAAGACCACGCAGATCGCCGCGCTCTCCGGCGGCAGGGCGCTGATCACCGCCTGCGAGAAGAACGCCATCCGCGCCGACCGGCTGCGCTTCAACCTGGAGCGGCAGGGGGCCAGCAAGGTGAACGTCATGCAGGAGGATGCCCGGCGGCTGGACGACTTTTTCTCCTTCAACAAGATTCTGCTGGACGCGCCCTGCTCCGGCAGCGGCACGGTGCAGCTGCTGGAAGGCGTGCCGTCCCGCCGCATGACCCGGGACTGGCTGAACAGGACCGTCGCCACGCAGACGGCCATGCTGCAGAAGGCCCTGCGGCTCCTGGGCAAGGGCCGGGAGATGGTCTACTCCACCTGCTCCATCCTGCGCATGGAGAACGAGGGCGTGCTGAAGAAGTGCCTGAAGGCCGCGGGGGCCACCGTTGTGCCCATCGAGCATGAGATGACGAAGCATCTGCCCCTGCTGCCCACGGAAATCCCCGGGGTGATCTGCGTCTGCCCGGACGACATGCACGAGGGCTTCTTCGCCGCGAAAATCAGGAAGAACTGACGGCGGACGGCCCGTCGGCCATGCTCGGCGCGGTGTTTTGCCAGGCATGGAGCGTCGCGCTCTTGAACCCAATCCCGGCAAGCCTGCAGGGGGAGCGTACCCGCGCTGCTCCTGATCCTTCCGCCGATCAGGACAAAGGCCGCGGGAAAAAGCAGATTCTGTCATTCAGACGGGATCAGGAAGCCGTTCCTCCGGACGGCCGATCACCCAGCCTGGATTCTACATGCATGAAGAAAAGCGTCAGGATGGACACAGGATGCCATCCCGACGCTTTCTTTTCTGTCCGTTTTGGCCTGCCCCGCTGCGTTTCAGCTGCGCAGGCGCTGCCGGAAGCACTCGTCCGCCTGCCTGGCAAAGGCCGCAGGACTGGAAACAGCACGCTCGAGTCCAATGTTTTCCCACGTTGCAGCGAAAAGCAGATAGGGCTGAAGCGGCAGCTCGTCCTTGACCTTGATATGGCAGCCGTCCCGCAGCAGCAGTCCGTCCGCCGCCATTCGTGCCGCGTCAAAGTACAGCCGGGCCCCGGGCGTGTAAGGGACCGAAGGATCCATCGCAATGCCGCCTCTTTGACGGGAGCTGACCACCAGCTCTCCTGTCACACCGCTGCCAAACATGATGTAGTCGCTGAAATCCGCCGGGTCACCCAGCTGTCGGCCGATGGGCTGGGTCTCCTGAAGGAAGCCCTCCCTGCACAGGCGGTTCCAGCTTTTCAGCATACCGTCCTGACGGATGTGCGCCCAGCTGTCCGGGGGCGTGCTGTGAATCAGCGCCAAAGGCTCGTCTGGGCGGAGAAAACGGTCGCTGTGACCATGTCCCTGATAACAGGCTATAACCTCTGCGTATTCCGCTTCGCTCATGCAGAGGACGGCGCGATGCCCCGCAGCCTGATGAAAGGACATGAAATCGCCTGCGGCCATTTTCCAGTCGGGATGCGCGGTTCGGCTGGTTTTGACGGTGTAGGCGCAGCCGTGGAAGCTGCCGCAGAGCTGCTGCGTATCCGTGCTGTCCATCAGCATGAAAACCACCCAGTCATCCGTCCAGGGGCTTCCAGTCAGCGGGTTGATCGGGCCTTCCTCCAGGCTGTCCAATCGGTAAATCACGGGGCCTCCTTACGCTTCATCCCGGAACTTGCCCCCGCACTGCAGGGCGAACGCTACCGGCTCCACAAAGGCGAAGCGCACCTTCTGCAGCTCCGGCCGCTCGAAGGGCACCTGCATCAGGGGCTGGCCGTCGTACACGGCCTCCGCCTCCACCCGCGTCACAGGCAGCAGCGCGAACAGATCCCGGGCTGCCCTCAGGCACATGCCCGCAGGATACCGCCTGCCCTCCTTTTTCAACAGGGCGGGCAGCAGCGTGACGGTCACATGCAGGCAGTCAGCGTCCCGGCAAACCACGTCCAGCTTCTCCGCCCAGGGGGTCAGGTCGCGGAGGGGGTCGGCGGCCTTGAGCACCGCCAGGTAAGCCTCCGGCTCCCCGGCAAGCACCCGGGCGGCATACTGCCGGTACAGCGCCCAGACCTCCGGGGAGGTCAGGCCGTCGTTGGGGGTGTCGTGGGCCAGAACGCCCGTCCAGTCCACGGTTTCGTCCACGGCCTTCCACAGCTGCTCAAAGGGCGGGAAGGCCGGGGCGGAGGCCTTCGGGGCTGCGGGGGCAGAGGTATCCCTGGCGGCAGCGGCGGCGGGCCTGGGGACAGGGGCTCCCCACAGGTCGTCCACAATGCTGCCCAGGCTCCGGGTGAGCTTGTCAGGCATGGGTGTCATCCTCCTCCCTGACCACCTGGCAGGCGACCGCCGGGGGCCGTGCGGTCACGTCGAAGCGGTCGATGCGCACCTGCGTATCCGCGATAATGCCGTTGTCGAACAGCCACCGGGCCAGGGGATTGATCAGCAGCGCCTCCACCTGATTGCCGATGCCGCGCCCGCCGTTGGACAGATCGGCCAGGGCGGCGTCGTGCAGCTGATCGTAGGCCTCGGGGGCGATGGTAATGCGCAGGCCCTTCTGCTCCTCCATGCGGCGGATGATCTTGTCCACCTGGCTGCGGAGGATGGCCTCACCGGCTTCCTTACGGATGAAGTCGAAAATGACGATGTTCTCGCCGATGCGGTTGAGAATCTCCGGCCTGCCCAGCTCCAGCTTGAAGTACTCGCTGACCGCCTGGCGCAGCCGCTTCTCCACCTCGGCAAAGTCCATGTCCATGGTGACGTTTTGGTGCCGCTGGCCCAGCGCGTCCTTGACGTACATGCCCAGGTTGCTGGTGAAGATGATCACCGTCTCGGAGAAGTACACGGTGTGGCCCTGGCCGTCGGTGAGGCGGCCGTCCTCCAGAATCTGCAGGAACTTGTCGAAGATGGAGGGGTGCGCCTTCTCGATCTCATCAAAGAGCAGGATGGCGAAGGGGTTCTTCTTCACCGCGTTGGTCAATTGGCCTCCGGCCTCGTAGCCCACGTAGCCGGGAGGCGCGCCCAGGAGCTTCTGGTCGGCATGGCTCTGGGCGTACTCGCTCATGTCGAAGCGGATGCACGCGCCCTCATGACCGAAGAGCTTCTCGGCCAGGGCCTTGGCGGTCTCGGTCTTGCCGGTGCCGGTGGGCCCGGCGAAGAACAGCACGCCCTTTGGCTTGGAGGTGGAGGAGGAGCTGAGGCCGTTCATGCCCGTCACGGCCCGCTTGACCACGTCCAGCGTCCGCTCGAGGGCCGCGTCCTGGCCCTTGATGCGCTTCTCAAAATCAGCCTTGGCGGTGCGCAGGCTGTCCATGGACAGCGTCTCCCAGGGATTTTCCCGGATGCCGTACTTGTACAGGTCCACAATGCTGCACAATTCGCGGATGGGGGTGGCCTCCTGCTTGCTCAATCGGCGCATGGCGTCCAGCTCGGTGAAGGTCAGGCCCTCGGTGAGACCCACGAACTTGTCCCGCAGCCGCTCCAGCTCCTCGGGATGCTCGCGGTAGTAGGGCATGTCCGTGCGGTACACCGTGCTGTCGAAGAAGCTGGCGAAGGCGTTGCCGCTGATGAGCCGCTTGCGCTCCTCCCGGTCGGGGGCCTCCAGGACGATGGACTTGCACACGGGGTTGTTCAGGTAGAACCAGGCGGGCAGGTCGTTGAGCTTGCTGACCAGGAGGATCAGCAGGTTCTGCCGCCTGCCCTGGGGGGTGCGCACGGTGGCGGCGGACAGGGCGGACTGCATCAGCAGGTTGAAGCTGTTCACGTCCTGCTGATCCATCCGCTCGGGGGTGACGATGTAGTGGCTGGCCAGCTCCATGACGATGGCGGTGGCGGCCTTCTGCTGGCTCATGGTCCGGCGGATCATGTTGGGGGCGGTATCGGCCTTGTTGCCCTTGAATTCCGCGGGAATCGCGCCATGGCTGACCTCGCCCCCGTTCAGGCAGGCGAACTGCTCGACCATGATGGGCTTGTAGGGATTCATGAAGCCCACCAGGTTGGAGTAGAACACCACCTGCCGATAGCCGCTGTCCTCTAGGAACGCCTGGAGATACCGGGGCAGGGGAACCAGCTCGTCCTCGGGGAGGGAGCCGGCGACGGGGTAACGGTACTGATCCAGCACGTTGCCCTCCAGGATGATCAGGGGCTTGACCGCGCTGAACAGCTCCAGCTCCCGGTGCCACTTGGGAATGTAGGCCTCCATGGCGGGAATCACCTTCCTTATTGTCAGGGAATGAAATATTATAGCACGGACGCACACGCGACCACAAGCCGGACAGAAAAAAAGGGGGGGAAAGCACAGCGGCTTTCCCTCCCTGCGGGAACGGGCGCTCCCGGGGCCTGCGGCTGTTACGCCTGCGGACCGATATATTCGGCGCTGCCGAAGGCCAGGATGCACTGGAAGATGAAGCCCAGCAGGATCAGACCCACCGCGAAAACGCCGGGCTGCCCGAAGACCTTGGCCAGCTTCACGTTCAGGATGATGACAATGACCATCACAGCGATGACGGCCGCCAGGGCCAGCAGCGGCTCAATGGCCAGCATGGCCTCTTCCAGGAACATGAGCATGGTCAGCAGCGGCGCGCCGATGCTCAGACCCAGCATCACCCAGAACATGCCGGGCTTCCAGGCGATCCTGAAGAGCATGTACACGTTGTATACGGGGATCAGGCTCTTCCAGCCGGGCTCGTTCGCCTTCTCCAGGATCTTCCACATGGCCACGATGGAAATGATCATCATGGCCAGGGCGATCAGGGTGGTGACGGTGGAGAAGCCGCTGAAAAATGCATAGGACGCGTAGGGGTCGTAGCGGTAGGAATACTGGCTGTACATGCTGGTTCCCTCCATACATTGGCGATTGGAATCCGTTTCCACCACCGCCATTATCGCCATAATAATAATGTACAGAGGCTGGCGCGTCAACCGTCATACGGGAGTCAGACGGCGGAGGGTTATTCCACCCGGTTTTCCTTGTCGTAGAAGCTGACGAAGTCGTCCTGCGCCTGATCCTGATGGGCGCGGTATTCCTTCCGCCGCTGAATCGCCAGGGCAATCAGTCCGCCGACGAGCAGCAGTCCGCCCAGGCTCACCGCAAGCGACAGCACCCCGCCCAGAATGCCGAACACCAGGGAGAACACACCGCCGATCAGACGGCCCGCAGCGGCAATCAGGCTGAACACCAGCCGGAAGGGGAAAAGAATCAGATCCAGCATCGTTTGTTTACCTCCTATGCCCACAGTATAGCACAGGGAGGATGAGAGACCAAGGCGGAAAGGATTAGAAAAGGGTGAGAGTTTGCCGGAGAGACATTACTCCGGCAGCTTGCTCACATCCACCCAGCCCCGGGCCCGGGAGAAGCGCTCCAGCTCCTCCGGCGACACCCGCACCGCGCTGTTGTCGCTGCCCGCGGCGGGGTACACCGGGTCGAAGCGGCGCAGGCTCTCGTCCAGGTAGATGGCCACAGTCTCCGGGATGCCGAAGGGGCACACGCCCCCGAAGTGCAGCCCCGTGAACCGCTCGATTTCCTCGGCCTTCATCATCGTGGCCTTCACGCCGAAGCGCTGCTTGTACTTGTGGTTGTCAATCCGCGCGTCCCCGGCGAAGACGATGAGCATGGGCGTGTCCCCCGCCATGAAGGACAGGGTTTTGGCAATGCGGCCCGGCTCGCAGCCCAGGGCGGCAGCGGCCAGCTCCACCGTGGCGCTGGACACGTCGAACTCAATGATGCGGTCGGCGGCGTCAAACTGGGTCAGGTATTCACGTATATGGGCAACGGACATGGGTATCATTCCTTTCGGTTGTCTTTGGCAAAGTAGTCCCGGGCAAGAAGCCCGTACACGCAGGTAGCCACGATGCCCGGTTGTCCGGGCAGCGGCGGAGATGCTGCCTGTCGGCTCGCCAACCTCCCGGGGGACGATGGCCCACTGGCGGAAGCAGGGGGCGGTCTCAGCGGACGGCCCGGTCCGACAGCACGCGGCGGGTGACGCGCATGCCCGGATGCAATCGGGAAGATGCATGACGGGGCGCTGCAAGGGTCGCGATGCCTTGTCGTTATCCTTCCTGGCAGACCTTGCGCCAGACGTAGGGGTTCAGCTCCGCCCCAGCCTGGCTGACCACCGCCGCAGCCACCCGGTTGGCGCGCCGGACAGCTTCCGGTAGGGATAGCCCCTCCGCCAGCGCGGCCATTACCGCCCCGGCGTGGCTGTCCCCTGCGCCGATGGTGTCCACCACCCGGGCGGAGTAGCCGGAAACCAGCTCTCCGCCCTCCGCCCCCAGGCAGTACGCGCCCCGGTCGCCCAGGGTGATCACCACGTCCCCGCCGGTGATGCGGCGCAGCAGCGCAGCGGCTTCCGCAGGATCATCGGTGCGGGTGAACTGGGCGGCTTCCACCTCGCTGAGGTGCATAAGCGGCGTCATGGCAAGGATGCGGGCCATCTTCCGGGGCGGAATGCGGCACAGCCTCGGCCCCGGGGCAAACAACAGCCTCCGGGGTGGATGGGCTTCCAGCCAGTCCAGCAGCGTATCGCCGGTGGCTTCCTCCACCTCCAGTCCGCACAGGTACACGGCGGATACGTCCTGGGGCAGCGCGTCCAGCCATTCACGGCGGAAGCGGTATTCCGCCCCGTGCTCGCACAGGAAGGAGCGCTCGCCGTCCGGGGTCACCAGGCAGTAGCAGCAGCCGTTGGGCTCCTCCGGCCGGGGAATGGCAGGGACGATGCTCCGTTCCGTCAGCGCGGCCTGCACCCACTCGCCCCACACACCCGTGCCCACGGGGCTGGCCAGCACGCAGGGAGCGGCTCCTGTCACCTGCGCTGCCCGGAAGGCGTTGAAGGCGCAGCCCCCCAGGCTCACCTGCTGATGCTCCACGTGCAGGTCGTCCCCGGGCTGGGGCAGGGCGGGCAGGCGCAGCACCACGTCCGCCACGGTGGAGCCGATGAAGAGCAGCTTGTCCACGGCATATTCCTCCTATGGAAAGCGCCGCCCGGACGCATGATTCATCCGGGCGACGCGAAAGGTGTTGACGGTGGATTACATGGGCCGCTTTTTGCCCAGGAAGCAGAAGGCCAGGGTGCCGGGGCCGGCGTGGGTGCCGATGACCGGGCCCACGTTGTCGATGCGCAGCTCCATGTCGGGGAGCTTGGCGGCGAGCATGTCCCGCAGCTTCTGCGCATCGTCGATGGCGTCGGCGTGGAGGATGATGCCCACGGCCTCCTTCTGGTCGGCCACATTTTCAACGGCCTTGTCCACGATGTAGTTCATGGCCTTGCGGCGGCCGCGTACCTTGTCGGCGGAGGCCAGCTTGCCCTCGCAGGTTTCGGTGAGGATGGGCTTCAAATCCAGCATGGTGCCGATGGCGGCCACGGCGGAGGAGATGCGTCCGCCGCGCTTGAGGTATTTCAAATCATCCACGGTGAACCAGGCCTGGGCGCGGAGCTTGTTCTCCTCCAGCCAGGCGGCGACTTCCTCCATGGGCTTGCCCGCGCGGTACAGTTCGTGGGCCTTGAGGATCAGGATGGTCATGGGGCCGGAGATGGACAGGGTGTCCACCACCATGAATTTCCGCTCGGGGTACCTGGCCAGGAGGGTTTCCCGGGCGGCGTAGACGGCGTTGATGGTGCCGCTGAGCTGGCTGGAGAAGGCCACGAACAAGAGATCCTTCCCCTCGGCCAGCACGGGCTCGAAGTACTCCAGGTAGATCGTCTCGTTCAGGGCGGAGGTGGAGGGCTGGGCGCCCGCGCGCATCTTGTCAAAGAAGGACTTCGAATCCAGGGTCTGGCCCAGGTCGTCGAAATACTCCTTGCCCTCCAGGGTATAGGGCATGGAAACCACCGGGATGTCGTATCGGACCTTCAGCTCGTAGGGGAGATCGCTGTCGCTGTCGGTCATGAAGACGTAGTTTTGCACCATGGGTATAAACCTCCTTGACGCACCCGCCGGAATATGAATATGAAAAAATGAACAATGATGAATGGACGGGGCAATCACAGCTATTGTACCGTGAAAGGAAGAAAAAAGCAAGGGGAGGCGGCGGATATGGCGGCGCTCTCATGAAACTGTAATACAGGAAAGGGCGGACATGGCAAAAAGCCCCGGAGGTATCCGGAGCCATGTGGTGCGCCTGAGCTGCCGCCCAGACCTGCGCAGGGGCGCGGCCCCTGCACCTCGCAAGGGGCATTGCCCCTTGACCCTTTTCCGCTGGCGCGATCCCGTGGGGTTGACTCAATCTGCCGTTTCCATTGCGGATGCAGGCATCCGCTCGGAAACTCACGTGTTCTTGGAAGACGCTGGGCTGCCGCGGCATCCCTGCGCAGGGGCTAACGCCGCCCCTGCTACCAAGCAAGGGGAATCACCCCCTGCACCCTTTTCCACTGGCGCGATCCCTTGGGGTTGACTTAATCCTTGGCCCGGGGCTTGAAGATCATGGCGGCCAGCGTGCCGAAGAACACCGCGGCTGCGATGCCTGCCGCCGTACTGGTCAGCCCGCCGGTGAACGCGCCCATGAAGCCGATCTCCTGCACGGCGCGCTTCACGCCCGTGACCAGCGCGTGGCCGAAGCCCGTCAGCGGGATGGTGGCGCCCGCCTCGGCAAAGTCCGCCAGGGGGCCGTACAGCCCCACCGCGCTGAGGATGACGCCCGACACAATGTACCCCACCAGGATCCGCGCGGGGGTCAGCTTGGTTTTCAGCACCAGCACCTCGCCGATCATACAGATGAAGCCTCCCACAAGAAAGGCTTTGACCAGGGAGAAAAGAATCCGCATCATGCGTCCGCCTCCAGTACAACGGCGTGGGCCACGCCGGGAATGGTTTCCCCCTGCTGGCTGGAAGTGGTGGACAAAAGCGCCCCCGTGGCCATGAACAGCACCCGCTTCAGTTCGCCCTCCCGGAAGCGGCGGAGAATCATGCTGTTGAGCGTGATCGCCGAGCAGCCGCAGCCGCTACCCCCGGCATGAACGTCTTGGCCCCCGTCGAACACCTGCAGCCCACAGTCCATGTACCGTTCGAAGATCAGCGGCGTGCCGCTTTCCTCCATCAGTTCCATCAGGATGTCGTGTCCCACCTGTCCCAGATCGCCGGTGATGATCAGGTCATAGTCCGCCGCCCTGCGGCCCGTGTCGGCAAAGTGGCGGCGGAGGGTGTCGGCGGCGGCGGGGGCCATGGCAGCGCCCATGTTGTTGGCGTCGGCCTGGCCCATGTCGGTGACCTTGCCGATGGTCACGTGGGTGACGCGGCACAGGGCGGGCGCGTCCTCAGCCCCGGAGAGCAGGGAGGCTCCCGCGCCGGTGACTGTCCACTGGGCGGTGGGGGTGCGCTGGCAGCCGTATTCCAGGGGGAAGCGGTACTGCCGCTCCGCCGAGCAGAAGTGGCTGCTGGCCGCGCACAGCGCCCTGCGTACGTAGCCGCCGTCCACCAGCATCGCGCCCACGCACAGGCTCTCCGCCATGGTGGAGCAGGCCCCGTACAGCCCCAGGAAGGGAATGTGCATCTCCCGCGCCGCCATGGAGGAGGACATGATCTGGTTGAGCAGGTCGCCCCCCAGCAGCACGTCCACCTGCTTTTCGGTGATGCCTGCCTTGGTCAGGCAGGTGGTGGCGGCGGTGTAGAAGAAGCGGCTCTCCGCCTTCTCCCAGGATTCTTCGCCGAACAGGTCGTCCTCAATTACAGCGTCAAATTCGTTTCCCAGGGGGCCCTTGCCCTCCTTCTTACCGGCGATGGCCGCGCCGGCGACGAGCCGGGGACGGCTGGGCAGCACCACAGTGCCCTCGCCAATGCGGTGGATGGTCATGACAATCGCCTCCTTGCTCACCAGGGGAACAGCGCGTACAGGATCCCCACCACCACCGATGCGCTGACCCCGTAGACCAGTACCGGTCCGGCGATGGTGAACAGCTTCGCACCCAGGCCCAGCACCAGGCCCTCCCGGCGGAACTCCATGGCGGGGGACACCATGGCGTTGGCAAAGCCGCTGATGGGCACGAAGGCCCCCGCACCCGCGTACTGGCCGATGCGGTCGAACACGCCGATGCCCGTCAGCAGCGCGGTCAGGAACACAATGCATGTGGAAGAAAAGGTGCTGGCGGCCATGTTGGTCATGTGCATGGGGCCGCGGCCGATCTCCAGGAAAACCTGCCCCAGCGTGCAGATCAGCCCGCCAACCCAGAAGGCCCGGAACAGCCCCTGGCCCATCAGGGATTTGGGCGAATGCTTCTCCACCAGCTGCTCGTAATGATCCAGCTGGGCCTGGCGGCGGGGGGAGGGCTTGGCGTTTTTGTCAAACATGGGTCTGCTCCTTTCGGGGATGGTTCATGCTGCGGTCCCGGGGCTGTGGGAAGCGGGTCTCCCGCTCGCCGGGGGCGCTCTGCGGCACAAGCACATGGATGGGGTTGGGGAAGCGGGGCTCCTCCATGGACGAAATCCTCCTTATTACAGGGTGAATACCAGCGTGGCGATGACCGCCCCCAGGCCCTTGCCGATGAGCATCATCCATCTGACGCCCAGGGACACGTCCCCCAGGCGGAAGCGGCGCATCATCACCGGCGCAACCTCCAGAATCTCCCCCAGGGCCGAGGCCAGCATCCCCACAAACATGCCGCCCAGCAGCAGCGCGAGGCTTCCCATGGGGGCGGGCAGGCGCAGGGTGAAGCCCGCGCCGTTGCCCAGGGCCGTCAGCACAAGGCCCAGCCACAGGGCCAGGGTCATCGTCCGGGAGGAGCGCACCCGGAACAGATCCTGCAGCCGGGCGGGAATCAGCAGCACCACCCACACGCAGCTCACCGCCACAGCCATGGTAGCCCCGGTGATCAGGCCGATGAGCGCCGCCGCCAGCTTACCGGGCATCGCGCACGTCCTTTCCCTCCGTCTGCTCCATGGACTGAAGATACGCGTTCAGCTTGACCTCCATGGGGGTGGAGCGGCTACGGGAGGGCAGGGCGTAGAACACCGCCACCCCCGCCGCCACGCCGATGATGTAGGGCACGGTGATCCAGCGGGGATCCGCCGGCTCCTGCCCGGTGATCAACTGGTAGACCATCATCTGGGCGGCGGGCATGTCCACATCGCTGTGGAACCAGGCCAGCCCCAGCGCGCTGCCCAGCAGCAGGATCAGGAAGGCCGCCGCGGTGCGCACCAGGTGGAAATGGTCGTGCCGGGTGGGGCGGATGCGGTGGACATAGCAGGCCTCCGCGCCAAGGAAGGTCACCTGCTCGCCGGGAAAGGCCTTATGCAGCACGGGCAGGAGATCCACGGGTGTGACGCGCCACACGCCGGGCTTGTCGGGGCAGGGCAGGGGCAGATGCTCCGCCGGCGACGGCGCGATGACCCGGGCCGCCTGTCCCAGGGTCAGCGGCTTTCCCACCGGGAGGCTGACACGGCCGTTGAGCTGACAGTAGATCATACCGGCACCTCCGTATGCGTACAGGATGCCCCATCGGCGGCGGTTTCATGCCGCAGTGGAGCCGTTTTCCAGGGGAATCACCTTGCGGATGGCCGCCTCCCGGCCGTCCTGCGCGTCAAGGTAAATGAGATAGGTTTCACCGTCCCGGGTCACGGTGAACTGCCAGCAAAGGGTTTCGCCCCCGCCCTCGGGGATCAGGCAGAGCCGGTGGGCCCGCATCTCCGCCTGGCTGGACAGAAGCAGGGCGGCCTCGTCGGCGGAGAGGGCAGGCTCGGGCAGCGTCCGCCGGACATGGTTCGTCCAGTAGGAGCGGGCCTCCAGCCCCACCACCTGCAGGGTGTCCATGCGTACCTGCACGGTCAGCAGATCGGGGTAGAGCAGCACATCCTCCTGCACCGGCGCGAAGCTGACCACGCACAGCCCATCGTAGAGCTGCCGGTGCACGGCCTCCGCCTGGCCGAAGCCATGCTCCTGAAGGAAAGCCAGGGCTGCGCTTTCACAGGCGGAGGGGCTCTGCGTCATGGCAAAGGAGGCCGTCTCCGGCATCATCCACAAAAGCTTGCCGCCCTGCCGGGTGATTTCCATGTTCAGCTGAACGTCCTGGGTCTGTACCGTCACGCCGTAGGCGGGCAGCACGCCGGAGGCGTCGGGCGCGTCGGTGACGGCGACGGCCCGCTCCGCCCCCACGAAGTCCCGGGCCAGCTGCCGGGCCTCCTCCCGGGTCACGTCGCCCTCGGGCAGGCCCCGGGGCGATTCGGGCAGATGTACCTCCGCCGGCGGATAGATCACGCCCTCCTCCGCGCTGCCCAGCTGCTCCAGGGGCCGCTGGCTGACGGAGGCGTCGGCGGTGAACACACTGCGATCCTGCAGGAGAGTCATGCCGTCCTCCTCCATGGCCTGCCGGGCCAGGGAAAGCTGGCTGCTCAGCTGGGCGCAGGAGGCCTGGCAGGCGCTGAAACGCTCCAGCTGGGCGGCGGTCAGGGCCTGGGCGGTCAGCGCGGGAAGCATGGCCGCCGCCTCGTCCCGCAGCTCCCCCACGAAGGTCAACGTGCTCGCCATGGCGTCATGGCTCAGAGGCAGGCTGGCCAGGCATTGCTGCACCTCTCCCGCTGTCAGGCTGATGCGGTGCAGCAGTGCTGCCTGCTGGGCGGGCTGGCCGGAGACCATCAGCTTCTCCAGGTCGAGAGTCAGGGCCTGCATTTCCTCAGCGGATTGGTGCAGGGCCTGCAGGCCCGCCTCCTCCAGGGCGCGGGTCAGGCGGCTGAGCCGGTCGGTCTGCATGGCGGCGATGGCCGCGGTCACCAGTAGCAGCAGCGCCAGGGTCAGGGGAAGAAGGTATTTCTTCATGCGCTCACCTCAGATGGCAAAGGCGTGCTGGCCGATGGTCAGCTGCACCTGCCTTGTCCAGATCCAACTGTTGGTGGCGGTGCGGGGATTATAGTAGTAGATGCACCCGCCGGTGGGATCCCAGCCGCCCAGGGCGTCCCGGGCGGCGCGGCGGGCGGACTCAGTGGGCTCCATGTCGAACTGGCCGTCCCACACCGCGTCGAAGGCCCCCGTCTGGAAGATCACCCCGCTGATGGTGTTGGGGAAGGCGTCATGCTTTACGCGGTTGAGCACCACCGCCGCTACCGCCACCTGCCCCACGTAGGGCTCGCCCCGGGCCTCGCCGCTGACCAGCCGCGCCAGCAGTGACAGCTCCGTCTCCTGCCACAATTCCGCCGACAGCGTGCCTCCCGTCAGGGAGATCCCCAGCGCCGCCGCGGTGGCGCTGCCCACCCGGCCGTCGGCGGTCAGGCCGTTCGTGCGCTGAAAGGCGATGACGGCGTTGTAGGTGTTGCGGCCGAACACGCCGTCGGCCTCCTGGGACAGATACCCGTACTGCCTGAGCTTCTGCTGCACCAGCGCCACCTGCTCGCCCCGGCTGCCCCAGGCCAGCATCGCCGCGTCCGAGGGCAGAAGGGGCAGCAGCAACGCCAGCGCCAGCGTCAGGGCCATCAGGCGGATTTTCG
The DNA here is from genome assembly GCA_034104265.1 of Eubacteriales bacterium. Classification (GTDB taxonomy): domain Bacteria; phylum Bacillota; class Clostridia; order Christensenellales; family Aristaeellaceae; genus UBA11524. The sequence goes on from JAXEEE010000099.1 coordinate 38,597, forward strand.
TTTTACGCATTCCCGTCACCCGCCTTCAGCGGCAGATGGAACAGCGCCGCCAGCAGCCCCTCCAGCGTCCAGTCCCAGAGGGGCAATCCTTCCCCATTATCCATGGCGGCGGCGGACAGCGCCAGCTCCGGGTCAAGCAGCCCCCACCAGTTATGCCCCCAGGCCTCGCCCAGGCGGATCATCAGCGCGGGATACCACCCTGCCGGGATGGTCAGGCCGTCCAGGGTGCGCTGATCGAACCGCGCCCATTCCAGGGAGACGGACACATCCCCCGCATAGCCTGCCTCCCGGGCGGCGGCCTGGGCGGCGGAACTCAGCTCGGGCAGCAGGGCGGCAGCCCGGGGCAGCATGGGCAGGGCGTCCTCCGATGATGTGTGATCGGCATAAACCTGGCGCACCGCGTCCCGTACAGGGGCCTTCAGGGCCTGCATGGCGGGGGTATTGTCCTGGGCGATGACGTGCATGCGCAGCAGCACGCCGGTCTTCATGGCCAGCGTTGTGCGGGAGGGCATGCTGGCCAGAAGCAGCTGCAGCCCCGCCAGCACCCCGGCGAGAAGTCTTGTCATGGACATGTTCACCTCCTGCTTGGGTGGAGACAGCATGCCCGGTTCCCGGTGAAACTATGCAGGCAGGGGGTAAAGTGTGTTACAATGCCGGCGTTCGCCTTTACGGCGGGAAAAAAAGATGATATAATCAACACTGGATTATTTTCGGCCGGCCTTCCGCAACCGCGGATCCGGCTGCCATACCTGATTTCCCGACAAGACTGAGCAATACGGGAGGGAATACGCAAATGTATCAGCATTACATGTCCCGCAAGGGCAGCAGCATGCAGTCCGGCGGCAATACCATGTTCAACAGGTTGCGCAACGCGCTGATTCTTGTGCTGCTGGCGGCGGTGATTCTGCTGGCGATCTTCGGCGGCAGAGCCATCAGCTTTGAGACGGAAACCCGCTCTACCTTCGTCCACCGCATGCAGACCGAGTGCAACGACGCCGTCTCCCTGGTGACGGCCCTGTCCCGCACGGCGGGCGCGTCCAGCTCCGCCACCCTGGGCAAGATCCGCAGCCACGTCTATGCCATGGATACCATCAACCAGCTCAACGTGGGCCTGGGCGGCGATTACCTCATCAGCAACGATACCTTCACCAGCCTCTATGCCATCATTGACGACTATTTCAACCGTCTGATCACCGGTGTGGTCACCGGCGATTCCCAGACGGCCCTGGCCAATGCCCTGACCAGCCTGCAGCAGACCATCGCCTACCTGGAATAACCGCGAAAAAAAGTTGTAAATTCTCCCCGAAGGTGGAATATGATTCCTGCATGGGCCGTTATACATGGCAGAGGCGGACATGCAGGAGGCTCCGCCGGAGAAGGGAGAAGAATGCGATGCGGAAAATTCTGACGGCGGCCCTGTGCCTGATGGCGGCTCTGTGCCTGTACACGGGCGCGCTGGCGGCGGATATGACGCTGCTGAGCCGCGAGGCGGAGAATAGCAACGATGATGATTATTTCTATCCCCAGCAGCTGCTGGCGGTGGGCGACACGCTGTACATCCTGTGCAGCAGGGATGAAGGCGTCAGCCTGTACCGCTGGCAGGAGGGCATGGACGAGGCCGAGCTGCTGACGGACGCACTGTTCCGCGGCAGCCGCTTCAACAACATGGAGGATGCCCTTGCCTATGTGGAGCATGCTGACGTGCCTGTTCCCGGCGACCCGGAGCATGCCATCGGCAACCTGGTGTTCACCGACGGGGAGCGGCTGCTGGCCCTGAACGAACTCAACGGCAGGCTGTTTGCCTTCGGCGTGGAGAACGGGGAAATCGTCTATGAGGATCTGGCGACGGTGGAGGACGCGACCCTGCTGCGCCATGAGTCCGACGATTTCAGCTACTGGTTGTATCCGGAAAGCTGGGCCGTAGTGGGGGACAAGCTGCTCATGCCGCTGATGGACTGGAACGACGCCACCGGCGAGCAGGACTGCCGCATGGTGGTGCTGGATCTGACCACGGGTGCGCTGACGAAGGCGGACACTCCCTATGCGGAGGTAGTGACCTCTTACCGGGACGGCAAGGCTCTGCTGGTCAGCCGCGATCCGGAGAACCCCTACGACAGCGAAAAGGACGAGTATTATCCCTACGACCTGGTGGTGTGGACCCCTGCGGACAACACCACCGAGGTGATCGGGCAGCTGCAGGAGGACTGGATGAACGGGGCCGCCTACCTGCCTGCCGAGGACGCGCTGATCTACATGAACGACACCCGCATCATGGGTGTGACCGGCATGACCCAGCAGGAGCAGTACGGCTACGCGCCGGTGACCTACGGCCAGAGCCCCACGGTGGTGGGGAACAGCCTGGCCTTCATCAGCAACGGCAGGGTTTATCTGCGCACGCTAACCAGGGGCTTTGACACGAACGATTATGTCACCGTTTACGGCAGCTACATGGATGACGGTGCCGAGGCCTTCGCCGAAAAGTATCCCCAGACGCCGGTGTACTTCTATCAGGACTATTATTCCTCCGCCGAGGAGCTGAGCCAGGCCATGCTCACCGGCGACAGCGCCATGGACGTTCTGCGCATGTCCAACGACGACACGACCCTCGCCACCCTGATGAACAAGGGCTACTGCGCCGACCTTTCCGGCGACGCGGAGCTGATGGCCTACGTGGACAGCCTGTACCCCGCCTTCCGCGATGCGGTGATGCGGGATGGCAAGCTGTGCGCCATTCCCGTCAGCGCTTACTCCTACGACGGGTGGTTCGTCAACCTGACGGTGATGGAGGACATGGGCCTGACGGTGGAGGATCTGCCCACCAATTTTGTGGAGCTGTGCGCCTTCGCCAACCGCTGGAACGACGAGTGGGTGGAGGAATATCCCTCCTACACGCTGGTCAGCTATGTGGAGGACTACAAGCAGCAGATGTTCTACTGGATGTTCAGCCAGTACCTGAGCTACTGCCAGGCGGAGAACATCGAACTGCGCTTCGACACGCCGGTGTTCCGGGCGCTGATGGCGGCGCTGGAATCCCTGGACGTGGAGGAACTGAACCGGGGCGCGAACCTGCCCAACGAGGACGAGACGAATTACCGCGCGGGCCTGTTCATGGAGGGCTACGGCGTGGTGGGCAGCTTCTATGATCCCGACAAGCCCAATCCCGCCAGCATGCTCATGCCCATGACCCTGACGGCTGACACCGCCTGGCATCCCGAGGTGCACATGGAGGTGCTGTTCGTCAACCCCAGGAGCGCCCACACGGACGCGGCTCTGCGGCTGATCAAGGAGGAAATCACCCACCTGGGCGACACCTACGAGCATGCCCTCCGCATGGACGCCACCGATCCCGTGCGCTACGACTATTTTGACCAGTGGCTGAAAAACGCGCAGAAGGCCCTCGACGATGCCCGCAAGGCCCTTGAGGAAGCCGACGAGGCTGACAAGAAGGACTACAAGGTTCGGGTGGAGGAGCTGGAGCGGAACCTGGAGGACGTGAAGGCAAGCGAGTACATGATCACCGAGGGCGGCATCCGTTACTATCAGGAGACGGTGGCCCCGGCCATGTTCGTGAGCCGTCCCAATATTTTTGCCCTCTCCGAGGACGCGTCCGGGGAGCTGTCCACGCTGATTGACCGCTATCTCCAGGGGCAGATCAAGGCCGAGCAGATGATCCGTGAAATGGACGGCAAGGTCATGATGATGCAGCTGGAAAACTACTGACAACCCAAAGCCGGACAGGGTGGCGGACGGACGCAGCGTTCCGCCGCCCTGCCCTTGTCAATGGAGGAGAGAAAACTTGTTCCGCCGCAAGAAAATCGTGTGGCTGCTGCTCCTGCCGGGGCTGGCGGGGCTGATGCTGTTTTATGTGGTGCCGTTTTTTGGCGGCATCTATTTCTCTGTCACCGACGGCACCTATGAGAACAACTTCGTCGGATTACAGAACTATGTGCAGGTGCTGCAGAATCCCATGTTCCAGCTGGGCCTGCGCAACACCTGGGAGCTGTCGCTTTTGTGCGCGCCGGTGATCTGGCTTATGGCCTTCATCCTGTCGGCCATGCTGCGCACGCTGAAGGAGCGCTCCACGCCCTTCCGCAACATCCTCCTTTTGCCCTACCTGATGCCCTCCTCCGCCATGCTGCTGATCTGGACGCTGATGTTCGACTACGGCGGTGTGGTGAACCGTCTGGTGGTGGCCATGGGTCTGGAAAGGGTTCTGTGGCTGGAGGGGGACGCGCTGCGCTTTCCCATTGTGCTGCTGTATGTATGGAAGAACCTGGGCTTCTCGGTGGTGCTGTTTGCCTCGGCGCTGTCGGCGGTGCATCCCTCCCTGTACGAGTACGCCGCCCTGGAGGGCGCGGGCTGGTGGACGCAGGCCTTCCGCATCACCCTGCCGCAGATTCTGCCCACGGCGTTCCTGGTGTTTGTGCTGGCATGGGTCAATGCCTTTAAGATCTTCAAGGAGGTCTACTTCATCGGAGGCTCCTACCCCACCCAGCAGATCTATACCCTGCAGCATTTCATGAACAACATGTTTGCCAAGCTGGACTACCAGAAGGTGACCACGGCGGCGTATCTGTTCGCCATCGGCGTGATGGTGCTTTTCGCGCTGATGTACCTGAGCAAGGCCGTGCGCTCGCCCTCGGAAGCGTAAAGGAGGCTGCGTATGGCAAGAATCCATCGCCGGCGCGGCCGCCTGGGGCTGGGCGGGCTGATCTGCCTTTTGGTTCTCACGGCACTGTCCGTGCTGATTCTGATTCCCATTGTGTTCACGTTCCTGTATTCCTTCTTCCCCAAGGGGGAGATCGAAAGCTACCTGGCCGGGCGGGGCAGCTACGACGCGGAGAAGTGGCTGGATGTGCTCTACGCCCCGGCGGTGGTGTCGCTTCGGCAGTACTACAAGATCTTCATTGAGGATCCCACGTATTTGCGGCTGTTCTGCAATTCCGCCATGTACACCGGGGGGATCCTGCTGGGGCAGGCGCTGGTGGTGCCGCTGACGGCCTACGCGCTGAGCCGCTTTCAGTTCCGGGGGCGGGACTTCATCTTCTTCTGCATCCTGATCCTGATGATCCTGCCCTTCCAGGTGACCATGGCCCCCAGCGTGATTACGCTTCGGTATCTGGGGCTGATGAACACCCCCTGGGCGGTGATACTGCCCATGTGGTTCTCGCCCTTCTGCATTTTCCTGATGCGCCAGTTCATGGTGGGTATCCCCAACGAGCTGCTGGAGGCCGGCATGGTGGACGGCGTGGGCCCGGTGCGGGGGTACATCCATGTGATATTGCCGGTGTGCAAGCCGATTATCTTCGCCGCGGCGGCGCTGTCCTTTGCGGACTGCTGGAACATGGTGGAGCAGCCCCTGGTGTACCTGGCGGGGCAGACGAACCTGCAGCCCCTGTCGGTGATGTTCAACCAGATTTCCACCGATGGCGCGGACGTGGCCTTTGCGGGCTCGGCGCTGTACATCCTGCCAACGCTGCTGATCTACCTGTACTGCCAGGAGGACATCGTGGCGGGCATCCAGCTCAGCGAACTGAAGTGATACGGAGGAGTAGCCCATATGAAGCTGAAGAAATTTGCCCTGCGGGGTCTGATTGCCCTGGCGGTGGCGGTGGCGCTGTGCATGTTCTTCGCCCGCACGGTGCAGACCATCACCACCCCCAAGGTGAAGCTGGTGACCGGTTCCTCCGGCCGCTATGAGGAAAAGATGAACTTCACCGCCCAGGTGTACTTCCCCGAGACGGAGAGTATCGTGGTGGAGGAGGCCAAGGATCTGGGCGTGGTGGTCAAGCGCATTTACGTCAAAGAGGGCCACCGGGTGAAGGCGGGGGACGTGATCTTCACCGCCGAGGCCGGGGACACGGAAACCAAGCTGGCCGAGCTGCGCAAGGAGTACGACGGCAAGCAGGATGAGCTGACCAAGCTGGATCTGGAGCATCGCACGGCCTCCAAAGAGAGCCGGCAGAACGACCTGTACAACGCCATGATCGAGGCTCAGGATCAGATGACCGACGACGTGTTTGCCGCGCGGATGCAGGCCATCGCCGAGGGTATCAACCTCACCGATGACGTGACCACCTGGAAGCAGCAGCTGACCCTGGCGGGGGGCAAGCCGTCCGCGGAGCTGACTGAGGCGGTCAGCAAGGCCGTGACCTCCAGGAGCGCCTACGACGCCGCCCGGGACGCCTTCTACACCCTGATGGAGGACCGGAAGATGCGCGTCAAGGACGACGTGTTCAACTACATCCGCGACAGGGACGCGCTCATCGACGCCATGGCGGAGCTTTCCGCGGACATGGTGGAGCTGGCCACCCGCGCTGCGGCGGTGGAGGAAGTCCGCGCGCCCCGGGACGGGTGGATCACCGCCGTCAGCGTGCAGGAGGGCGAAGCCTACGACGGGGTCAAGGCGGCCTATGCCATGAGCGCGGAGGAATCCCTGCCGGTGCTGCGGGCGCCGCTGGAGGGCGTGACGCGCACTGTGGAGGACGGCGCAAAGGCGGAGATCGTCAGCGACGTGTACGGCACGGAAAAGACCACCGTGCAGAAGACCACCCTGGGCAACGACGGCAGCAAGTATCTGCTGCTGACCATGCCGGAAAGCTACCTGGAGGAGGGCTCCTCCGCCATCCGCCGGGTGGTGTCCGACGGCGGGGTGAAGGTGACCATCAACTACCGGGCCAGGCAGTCCACCACCCTTCTGCCTGCCAGCGCTGTGCGCAACGAGGGCGAGGGACAGGACTACGTTTACCTGATCGAGCGCAGCTGGGGCGGGTTCATGAGCCAGAGCGGCATGAAGGTGAAGAAAACCTCCGTTACCGTCCTGGAGCGGGGGGACAAGACCGTCTCCATTGCCGAGGATCTGAGCTGGCAGGAGATTGCCGACCGGGAGGACCGCGCCCTGGAGGACGGCCAGGCCGTCATGGAATACGTGGACTGACGCCTGGAGGGACGATGCAAGCATGATGAAGAAAGCAACCTGGTGGCAGACGGTACTGCTGCTGGTTTTCGCTGCGCTGCTGCTGTTCGCCCAGTGGCAGATACACCTGGTGGGCGATCATCTGCAGTACCTGATTCCCGCGCCTGCGCCCATGACGGACGCGGGCGGGGACGATGCCAATCCGCCGCCGCCCAACCGCCAGCTGACGGAGCTGCAGGAGAGCCTGGGCAGCGTCACCGAGGAATGGCAGGACGTCATGGTCTGCTGGACGCTGACGGGTATTGTGGATCAGGCGAGCCTGACCGGCAGCGCAGGAAGTGCGTCAGGTCGTCTGACCCTCATGGGCGAGAACGGCCTGACGGTGCATCCCCTGTACCTGCGCAGTGGACGGCTTTTTCAGCCGGATGAAATCAAAAACGGCGACAAGGTTATCCTCCTGGACGAACAGCTGGCCCTCGAACTGTTCCGGGTATCCGAGCCCATCGACCGGGAGGTGCAGCTGGGTGGCGCGACCTACCGGGTCATCGGCATTGTCCGCCACACAAAGCGTGTGGGCGACCTGCAGGAATACGGCGCGTACATCCCCCTGAACAGCGTTATCGACCAGAGCCTCGCCCTGGATGCGCTGATGGTGGAGGCCGAACCCCTCAAGGGCGTGGGCGCTTCCGTGGCCTTCAGCAACGTGATGGCCGTGTGGCAGCAGGGCGGCACGGTCATCGATCTGGGCAAGGAGGGCATGGCGGCGGGGCTGTGGCTGCGGGTGCTGGTGTTCCTCATCGCCATGACGGCGGTGCTGCGCCTGATCCGCTGGCTGAATCACCGTGTGGGCTATTATGCCCGGCGTTACCGAGCGCAGCTGCAAGTGCGCTACGCCGTGCGGCTGATGCCGGAGCTGATCGGGGTGATCCTGCTCTTCGCCCTGGGCTACGGCACGGCGGCGCTGCTGACGGCTGCGGCCATGAACTATATCATTCAGCCCGTGTACACCTTCACCGAATGGATTCCCGCCGTGCTGGTGGAGTGGGAGGACATTGCCGCCGCCTTCTGGAAGGTATGGCAGACCCCGGCCACCCTGCGGGAACTACGTACGCCTGAGCTGCTCCGCCTGCGCTGGCTGACGCTGATGACCCAGGGCTGCGCAGCGGGCGCGGGCGTGCTGCTGGCGCTGCGCTATGCCAGGGTGCGTACGGCCCATGAGGCCACGGTGGAGAGCCTCCGCGCCCTGCAGCGGCAGGGTGTGGCCGTGTCGGCCTTGCGGACGAAGCGGCCCATCGCCATGGGGGACGCGGGGTATGTGGCCCTGTCGAACGGCGTGATGGCGCGGATCATCGACGCGCAACAGGTGCTGCAGTCGCTGCGGGTTCCCGCCGTGGAGGGCAGCTTCATTCTGGAGGTGACGGACGGGCTGATTCCTGCGAACAACGCCCGCTGGCAAATCACCTGCGCCGGGGGCGTCATGACCCTGAAGGAAACCCGGAAGGAGTGGGACATGCAGGTCAGCATTTCCGCCCTGACGGAGATTGTCTACGGGGACCAAAACCTGACGGACTATGTGGAATGCAGCGGCGGATGTGTGCTGCGCCAGCACATGCCGCTGATGGATGCACTGTTCGACGCCGGGCTGACGCTGACGACAACAGCGAGGCCTGCATGACAGACGGAGGAAATACACACAAGAGCCGGAAACGTTCGGACAAGTCGGAACGGTTCCGGCTTGCTTCATTCAGATGATTCGGCTTCTCTAAAAGAAGCAAAAAAATCTGAAAAAAGTCGAAAAAGGTGTTGACAAAACTGCGGACAGGTGATATTATGTTCAAGCTGACTCGCGAGAGCGGCCAGCACCGAACCTTGAAAACGATACAGAAACAACAACGCAAAGGAAAGACAGTAATTCCGAATGAGTAGAGATCGAGCCGGGAAACCGGTGAGACGATAAAGGATTAAACGCAAGAGTTTGATCCTGGCTCAGGACGAACGCTGGCGGCGTGCCTAACACATGCAAGTCGAGCGGAGACGGTTGGAAGCTTGCTTCCGGCTGTTTTAGCGGCGGACGGGTGAGTAACGCGTGAGCAACCTCTCCTTTACTGGGGAATAACACACCGAAAGGTGTACTAATACCGCATGAGACCACAGAGGGGCATCCCTTAGGGGTCAAAGATTTATCGGTAAAGGGTGGGCTCGCGTCTGATTAGATAGTTGGTGGGGTAACGGCCTACCAAGTCGACGATCAGTAGCCGACCTGAGAGGGTGATCGGCCACATTGGGACTGAGACACGGCCCAAACTCCTACGGGAGG
>JAXEEE010000100.1:0-6923 GCA_034104265.1 Eubacteriales bacterium
TGCAAGGCTCCCCCTATCCGTCACGGCAGCTGCCGTGACACCTTCCCCTCCGGGGAAGGGGGCTGGGGTGGTCGCGCTCGGGCGGGGCGCCCCTGCGGTCGCCCCGCTTCGCCCATACTTGCGCCCTTCGACATGGTCGAGAGAGGCGGCGACCTCCTACGGAGGCCGACGGAGGCTACTCAGGCTCCTCCGGCCATGCACCGTTGCGGAGAACCGTGCCATTCCTGACCTGTCCCTCCAAGCCAACCGACAAGCCGCGTCGTACTCGACAGGCCCACCATCCTGCACGCAACGAGGGCGGCCCACCGGTGCCGCCCGGCCGCCAGCGGACAACAGGCACAGCACCTAAAGTCGCTCCAAGCCGCCCCCGCGAGGAAGCAATTAGCCTCGCCCAGCAAGAGGTTACTCCCTCAAGCCAAGCGACGAGGGGCCCGGGGGCAGCCATGGTGCTGTCTCGGATTGGCTTCCACCGGTCGCCCTTTGGTTCTTTCCCGCGAGAGGGAAAGAACGCCCCGCACATCCGCCGATGAGCAAAGGAACCCCGCGCCCAGCAGGCGCAGCCAAAGGCCCACCACCTCGCGCGCAACGAGGGCGGCCCACCGGTGCCGCCCGGCCGCCAGCGGACTACAAACATAACACCTTAAGGCGTTCCAAGCCGCCCCCGCGAGGAAGCCAATAGCCTCGCACAGGACGAGGTCCCGCCCTCAAGCCAAGCGGCGAGGGGGCCGGGGGCAGCCATGGTGCTGTCTCGGATTGGCTGCCACCGGTCGCCCTTTGGTTCTTTCCCGCGAGAGGGAAAGAACGCCCCGCTTGCCCGCGCCACGGGCAAAAGCCCCCGCGCCTCACAGGCGCGAAAAATTCCACCCGTCCCGGCGGGCAGGAAAACCCTGCGCCTTTCGGCGCAACAAACGATAACAAGAGGAGGTATCTCCCATGAAAATTCCCATGCAATGGATCAACGCCTACGCGCCCATCAACGTGGACGCGGAAACCTACCAGAACAAGATGATCATGATCGGCAACGGCGTCGAAGGCTACGAGGCGGTCGGCGGTGAGGTCGAGGGCGTGGTCGTGGGCCGGGTGCTCACCTGTGTGGATCACCCCAACTCCGACCACCTGCACATCACCACCGTGGACGTGGGCGAGGCTGAGCCCCTGCACATCGTCTGCGGCGCACCCAACTGCCGTGCCGGTATCCTCACCCCCGTGGCCAAGGTGGGCGCGCGCCTGCCCGGCGGCGTGAAGATCAAGAAGGGCAAGATGCGCGGCGAGCTGAGCGAGGGCATGCTTTGCTCTGCCGATGAGCTGGGTGTGCCGGTGGAGCTGTATCCCTCCTGCGGCGCGGCAGGCATCCTGGAGTTCACCGAGGACTACCCCGTGGGCAGCGACGTGAAGCCCATCCTGGGCATTGACGATACGGTCATGGACTTCGAGGTGCTGGCCAACCGCCCCGACTGCCTGAGCGTCTGGGGCATCGCCCGGGAGACTGCTGTGGCCCTGGGCACCACCTTCACCAAGCCGGAGATCACCGTGAAGGAGACCGGCGGCGACATTCACGATTACGTCCAGGTGGATGTGGAGGACACCGACCTGTGCCCCCGCTACATCGCCCGGGTGATCAAGGACGTGCGCGTGGGCCCCTCCCCCATGTGGCTGCGCAAGTACCTCCACGGCGCAGGCATGCGCTCCATCAACAACGTGGTGGATATCACCAACTTCATCATGCTGGAAACCGGCCATCCCATGCACGCCTTTGACCTGGATATGGTGGAGGGCCGCCACATCATCGTGCGCAAGGCCGTGGAGGGCGAGCATATCACCACCCTGGACGGCAAGGAGCATCCGCTGACTGCGGGCCAGCTGGTCATCTGCGACGCGAAGAAGCCCTCCTGCGTGGCGGGCATCATGGGCGGCGAGGAGTCCGAGATCACCGAGCGCACCCACACCATGATGTTCGAGTGCGCGGTGTTCGACCGTGCCGCCACCCGCGTCACCAGCCGCGCCCTGGGCATCCGCACCGAGTCCTCCGGCCGGTTCGAGAAGGGCGTGTCCGTCAAGACCGCCATGGAGGCCATGGAGCGCGCCTGCCAGATGGTGAACGAGCTGGATGCGGGCGACGTGGTGTCCGGCGTCATCGACATCTATCCCAATCCTGCCCAGGAGCAGGTCATCACCGCCTCCTGCCAGCGCATCGCCCGCCGCACCGGCGTGGACATCCCCGCCGAGGACATCGAGCGCATCCTGCGGGAGTTGCACTTCGGCGTCACCCGCGACGGCGATCAGCTGACCGTCACCGTGCCGGATTACCGCCAGGATGTGGACGGCGAGGCCGACCTGAGCGAGGAAGCCCTGCGCGTCTACGGCTACGACAAGATCCCCTCCACGCTCCTGCGGGGCGAAACCACCCCCGGCGGCCGCTCCGCCCGGATGCGCCTGAAGGACAGCGTCAGCCGGGTGCTGACCGGCATGGGCTTCTATGAGATCATGAACTTCTCCTTCGTCAGCCCCCGTCAGGTGGAGAAGCTGGGCCTGGAGGCAGGCGATCCCCGGCTGAACCTGCTGCCCATCCGCAATCCCCTGGGCGAGGATACCTCCGTCATGCGCACCACCCTGGCGCCGGACATGCTCACCACCCTGGCGCTGAACATGAACCACGGCAACGAGGAGGCCCGGCTCTACGAGGTGGCGGCGGTGTTCGACCCCGATCACCGCACGAGCGAGAACCTGCCCACCGAAACCCAGAAGCTCTGTCTGGGCCTGTACGGCAAGGACGCGGACTTCTACACCCTGCGGGGCGTGGTGGAGAAGCTGCTGGGCTACCTGGGCATCGGCACGGTGGTGGTGGCCGGCGGCGAGAACTACCTGCATCCGGGCCGCAAGGCGCAGCTGATGGCCGGCGACGCGGTGGTCTGCACCCTGGGCGAGGTGCATCCCGACGTGCGGGAGCGCTTCGACATGCCTGCCCGGGCGTACATCGCGGAGCTGGATCTGGAGCAGATTGCGGCCCTGCGTCAGCCCATGGGCGACGTGAAGCCCATGCCCCGCTACCCCGCCGTCACCCGCGACCTGTCCCTGGTCATGGCGGAAAGCACGCAGGTGGGCCCGCTGCTGCGGGATATGGCCGAGGCCGCCGGGAAGATCCTGGAGGATGCCCGCATGTTTGACGTGTACCGCTCCGCCCTGCTGGGTGCGGACAGGAAGTCCGTGGCGTTCTCCTTCGTGTTCCGCGGCGCGGATCATACCCTGACCGAGGCGGAGATCACCAAGGCCATGGAGAAGGTGCAGAAGGTCGCTGCCGAGAAGTACAACGCCGTCATCCGCGCATAACCCCACGGGATCGCGCCAGCGTAGAACGGGTCAAGGGGCGCAGATTGGACAAACTCCAAGGAACGCGCCAGCGAAAATGGGTCAAGGGGCGAAGCTCCTTGCGCAGGTGCAGGGGCGGCGTTAGCCCCTGCGCAGGTCTGGGCGGCAGCCCAGGCGCAGCACAAGGGAGCAACAAAAAAGGAACGAAAAGAAGCCAGAGTTTCCGAGCAGGCGCCGAAGGCCGCCCGCGTTGGAAACGGCAGATTGAGTCAACTCCACGGGATCGCGCCGGTGTACCTACCAGGTTCCGAGAGTGCACAGGACATGACCTCATCCGGCCTCGCTGCGCTCGGCCACCTTCCCCAAAGGGGAAGGCTGTGGCGACGCAGTCCGCCCGCGTAGGAAACGGCAGGTTCGCGTACTGCAGAGGACCTGACCTCATCCGACCTCGCTGCGCTCGGCCACCTTCCCCAAAGGGGAAGGCTGTGGAGACGCAGTCCGCCCGCGTTGGAAACGGCAGGCTCGCGCAACCCCCAACGCCCCCTTTCACCCCCTTCCCCGTCCTACAGAAATCATCCCATCCCCCGTCCGTCCACACCCCCCGGTGCGGACGGACATTTTTTTCATCCCCTGCATGAAATTTTCCTTGACAGCCACCCCCTCCCAAGCCTATAATCAGTACAGAGTCCTGATAGCAAAAGAAGGCGTTCCCATGACGAAGCAGCGCAATTCCCGGCAGCGCCAGATCGTGTACGAGGCGGTCATGGCGCGCAGCGATCATCCCACGGCGGATCAGATCTACCTGGACGTCCGCGCCCGGGACGATAAAATCAGCCGGGGAACCGTGTACCGCAACCTGGGCCTCCTGGCCCGCAACGGGCAGATCACCCACGTGAAGGTGCCCTCCGCCGACCGCTACGACCAGCGGCTGGACAAGCACTACCACCTGTTCTGTACCCGGTGCGGCAGGGTCTTCGACGCGCCCGTTCCCTACCGGGAGATCTTCGACGCGCAGGTCGCGGAGGAAACAGGCTTTGAAATCACCCGCCACCGGATGATTTTTGAAGGCGTCTGCCCGGAATGCAGGCAGAACCCGGAATGAAACAAACGGAGGTATCGTATGGCAGTCTACAAATGCAGAATCTGCGGCGCGATCTATGACGAGGAGAAGGAGGGCAAGCCCGTTTCCGAGCTGGATTGCTGCCCGGTGTGCCGCCTGCCCGTGTCCAACCTGGAGCGGGTGGACGCCCCGGCGGAAGCTCCCGCCCCCAAGGCCTACGCCGGCGCGCTGGACTATGACCCCGCCACTGCCCGGCATGACCCCGCCAGCCGCTACATGGCCGAAATCCATGAGATGGCCGTGACGGGCAAGTCCATCGGCGGCTCCATGAGCACCCGCATGCCCATGCCCAACTGGGACGACGTGCTGCTCATGGGCGCACAGCTGGATCCCGCGCCCCTCAACGACGGCGACCCCGTGGACACCACCACCGTCATCGGCAAGCATGCCCGCAAGCCCATGGTGCTGCAAAGCCCCATCTACATTTCCCACATGTCCTTCGGCGCGCTGTCCAAGGAGGTCAAGGTCGCCTTGGCCAAGGGCTCGGCCATGGCCCGCACCGCCATGTGCAGCGGCGAGGGCGGCATCCTGCCCGAGGAGCGGGAGGCCTCCTACAAGTACATCTTTGAGTACATCCCCAACAAGTACAGCGTCACCGACGAGAACCTGCGCGCCGCCGACGCCATCGAGATCAAGATCGGCCAGGGCACCAAGCCCGGCATGGGCGGCCATCTGCCCGGGGAGAAGGTCACGGCGGAAATCGCCGCTATCCGCGGAAAGAAGCAGGGCGAGGATATCCAGAGCCCCAGCAAGTTCCCCGAGATCAACAGCCGGGACGACCTGAAGGCCATGGTGGATATGCTCCGCCGCCGCTCCGAAGGCCGGCCCATCGGCATCAAGATTGCCGCCGGGAACATTGAGCAGGATCTGGCCTGGTGTGTGTACGCGGGGCCGGACTTCATCACCGTGGATGGCCGCGGCGGCGCCACCGGCTCCAGCCCGCTGATGCTCCGCGAGGCCACCACCGTTCCCACCATCTACGCCCTGAGCCGTGCCCGGAAGTACCTGGATGCTGTGGGCTCGGACATCGCCCTGGTGATCACCGGCGGACTGCGGGTGTCGGCGGACTTCGCCAAGGCCCTGGCCATGGGCGCGGACGCCATCGCCATCGCCAGCGCGGGGCTGATTGCGGCGGCCTGCCAGCAGTACCGCATCTGCGGCAGCGGCAACTGCCCCGTGGGCGTGGCGACGCAGAATCCTGAGCTGCGCGCCCGGCTGAAGGTGGACGCCTCGGCCCAGCGGGTGGCCAATTTCCTGAACGTGTCCCTGGAGGAGCTGAAGACCTTCGCCCGGGTGACGGGCAAGCGCTCGGTGCATGATCTGTCCCTGGCGCAGCTGGCTACCACGGACAGGGACATCGCGGAATACACTGGTATCAGGCATGTGGGTCAGCCCTGCGCCTGTGTCCATACAGAACCGGTTGAAAAGAAAAAGGAGGAAAACAACATGCGTCAGTACAAGTGCAAGGTCTGCGGCAAGGTGTTCGAGGTGAAGGAGGGCGAAACCCCGGTGTGCCCCCTGTGCAAGGCTACCGGTGATTCCCTGGAGGATGTGACCCCTCCCCCCGCCAACAAGTATGCCGGCACCCAGACCGAGAAGAACCTGCACGCTGCCTTTGACGGCGAGTCCGGCGCCCGCAACAAGTACACCTACTTCGCCTCCGTGGCCAAGAAGGAAGGCTATGAGCAGATTGCCGCGCTGTTCCTCAAGACCGCCGAGAACGAGCGTGAGCATGCCAAGATGTGGCTCAAGGAGCTGAAGGGCATCGGCGACACCGCCGCCAACCTGGCCGCCGCCGCCGCGGGCGAGAACTACGAGTGGACCGACATGTACGAAGGCTTTGCCAAGACCGCCGAGGAGGAGGGCTTCCCGGAGCTGGCCGCCAAGTTCCGCATGGTGGGCGAGATCGAGCGTCATCACGAGGAGCGTTACCGCGCCCTGCTGAGGAACGTGGAGACCGCCGCCGTGTTCGAGAAGAGCGAGGTCAAGGTGTGGGAGTGCCGCAACTGCGGTCACATCGTTGTGGGCACCAAGGCGCCCGAGGTTTGCCCCGTCTGCGCGCATCCCCAGAGCTACTTCGAGATCCACGAGGAGAATTATTGATCGTACGTTTGCGCGTGGAAAAAAGCGGCCTTCGGGCCGCTTTTTCTGTCTGAAAGCGATGGAAGCGCCAGGACTACCCAGGCCGTCCCCTCTGGGGAAGGTGACCGAGCGTCAGCGAGGTCGGATGAGGTCGTGTCCCTGCGGGTGGTAGAATCTGCCGTTTCCATTGCGGATGCAGGCATCCGCTCGGAAACTCTCTTTGCTGTATGGGGAACGCCTGGGCTGCCGCGACATCCCTGCGCAGGGGCTAACGCCGCCCCTGCACCCGCGCAAGGGGCATCGCCCCTTGACCCTTTCGACGCTGGCGCGATCCCTTGGGGAACTTTGCATAACGTCGGGGGAAAATGCCGCGCCCAGGCGTCTTTATGCACAGAAAAAACAAAGGAGATGCAAG
>JAXEEE010000101.1:0-10100 GCA_034104265.1 Eubacteriales bacterium
AGCATTCCCTGCGCCTGCCGGATTCCCCGCCGCTGGACAGCATGCCCTGGGGCATGGCTGAGCCCCGGAGCCTGCCGCCCCTGCCGCGCAGGACGTTCCTGGGCTACGACGGGCCGGATATGTTTGCAGGCACGCGGAATCTGCTGGCGATCCATACCACGGTGCAGTGCGTCACGGGCGTGCTGAACGTGGCGATGCGCAGGATCCGGGAGGAGCTGCTGCCCAGGTATCCCCATGTGGACGGGGTGGTGCCCATCAACCATGCCTATGGCTGCGGCGTGGCCATCGACGCGCCGGAGGCAAAGGTGCCTATCCGCATACTGCGCAACCTGGTGCGCCACCCCAACTTTGGCGGCGAGGTGATGTGCGTATCCCTGGGGTGCGAGAAGCTGCGTCCGGCCATGCTGCTGGATGAGGAATACCTGAATCCCGACTGCCTGATCACCCTGCAGGACTGCCACGGCTTCGGCGAGATGGTGGAGGCCATCATGGCCATGGCGGACAGAAAGCTGAAGCGGCTGAATGAACGCAGACGGGTGGAGCTGCCCCTTTCCCGGCTGCTGATCGGTATGCAGTGCGGCGGCAGCGACGCCTTCTCCGGCGTGACCGCGAATCCTGCGGCGGGCTATGCTGCGGACATGCTGGTGGCCGGGGGTGCGACGGTGCTCTTTTCCGAGGTGACGGAGGTACGCGACGGGGTTCACTGGATCGCCCGGCGCTGTGTGGACAAGTCTGCCTGCGACCGCCTTGCCCAGGAGATGCGCTGGTACGACGGCTATCTGGCCCAGGGGGGCGTGGATCGCAGCGCCAACACGACCCCCGGCAACAAGGCGGGCGGCCTGTCCAATATTGTGGAGAAATCCATGGGATCCATTGCCAAGTCGGGCACGTCGCCGGTGGTGGAGGTGCTTTCGCCGGGGGAGCGGCCCACGCAGCGGGGCCTGATCTACGCCGCCACGCCCGCCAGCGATATCGTCTGCGGGCCCTGCCAGCTGGCCAGCGGCATCGGGCTGCAGGTGTTCATGACAGGGCGCGGCACGCCCTACGGCCTGGCGGCGGCGCCGGTCATCAAGGTATGCTCCCGGAGCGATCTGAAGCGCCGGTGGCCTGATCTGATCGATGTGAACGCCGGGATCATCGCCGATGGAGACGATACCATCGAGGGTGTGGGAAGCACGCTGTTTCACAGGATTCTCGCCTGCGCTTCCGGGGAGGAGAAGCCTTATGCGGAGCAGTACGGCCTGGAGAACGACCTGTGCCTGTTCAACCCTGCGCCCATCACCTGAAGGATGGAAAACAGCATATTACGCATCAGAAGCCGGTCCGCCTGCGGGCCGGTTTTTCATTCAGCCGCCATCCCGGGGAAGAACGACGGCACGCAAACCGGAATGCAGAAAAAGTGACAAAAAAATCTTGACAGCATACGCTTGGATTGATATAATACGGTAAGAATTGTTCCACTTCGGACAAATCCAATAAGGAGGAGAATCCCTATGAAAAAGGTCCTTGCAGTTGTCCTGTCTCTTGCGATGCTCCTGTCTCTGACCCTGCCCGCCATGGCGGACGGTCTGAACGTGGGCACCTATGACCCCGCTTCCGCCGGCGAGTATGAGTTCAACTTCGGCTGGTGGGGCAACCAGGTTCGTGACGAAGTCACCAAGGCTGCCGCTGACTTCTTCACCGAGAACTATCCCAATGTGACCTTCAACCTGAATGCTCAGGGCTGGGCCAACTACTGGGCGCTGATGAGCACCTATTCCGCCAACAGCGACCTGCCTGACGTCATGCAGCAGGACTACGCCTACATCGAGCAGTGGGTGGAAGCCGGCGATCTGCTGGACCTGACCCCCTATGTGGAGAGCGGCGCGCTGGATCTGTCCAAGGTGCCCCAGAGCATCATCGACACCGGTAAGGTGGGCGACGGCATCTACGCCGTGTGCGCCGGCGTGAACGCCCCCTCCCTGCTGTACAACAAGACCCTGACCGACTCCCTGAACATCGAGGTTCCCATGAACCTGACCTGGGATAAGTTCGTTGAGATCTCCGAGAAGGTCTATGCTGAGACCGGTGTGGGCGCCGTCTATGGCCATGGCAACTCCGAGAACCAGCCTACCTATTACGCCCGCGGTCTGGGCTACACCGAGTTCTGGAACGCCGAGGGCATCGTGCCTACCGCCGAGGAAATGACTGCCTACTATCAGCGCCTGCTGGACGGCGTGGCTGCTGGCTGGCTGTTTGACACCGACAAGCTGGCTGGTGTGAACACCACTGACCTGGCCCAGGATCCCCTGGTCTATGGTAGCAGCAACGACGTGCGCAGCTGGTGCGCCTTCGCCTTCTCCAACCAGATCGCCGCTTATCAGGCTGCCGCGACCGCCGATGGCATCGAGCTGGGCCTGACCAACTGGGCCTCCGCCGATCCCGTTGCCTCCAACTACATGAAGCCCAGCCAGTTCTTCTCCGTGACCACCGACACCAAGAACCCCGACCTGGCCGTGGCCTTCCTGAACTACCTGATCAACGACGTGCAGGCCAACACCATCATGCGCGCTGAGCGCGGCGTGCCCGCCAACAGCGAAGTGGCTGCTGCCATCGCCGACGAAGTGACCAAGCTGGATGCTACCTACGGTATGGCCGTGGAATACCTGGCCTTCGTGGAGGAGAACTCCAGCCCGATCTTCCCGCCGCTGCCCAGCTATGCCGGCACCGTGCAGACCGAGGTCATCCAGACGCTGTCTGAGGAGTGCCTGCTGAAGGGCACCTCCATGACCGCTGAGGAAGCTGCTCAGACGCTGGTTGAGATGACTGCTGAGATCGCTTCCGACTATTGATCGCTTACCGGTGAAGCGCAGCGCAGTGCCATCCCTGCCAGCGCTTGAACAGAGAAAAAAAGGGGGGGCGTTCATCGCCCCTCCTTTCTCATTCATCCCCGGTCCAACCTATGCAAGGAGGCACACAACATGACGGCCATTCCCAACAAGAAGAAAAAGGGCCTGGTGTCCTGGCTTAATCAGGAGTCCACGGCGGGGTATGTGTTCAGCCTGCCGTTCATCTTTGGCTTCCTGATGTTCATGGTCATCCCCATGGTGCTTTCGCTGTACTATTCTTTCTGCAAGTATGATATTCAGAATCCGCCCGCGTTCATCGGTCTTGACAACTATATCAAGATCTTCACGGGGGACTCCACCTTCTACAAGGCGCTGAAGGTCACCTGCTACTACGCTTTCATCGGCACGCCGCTGAAGGTCATCTTCGCCCTGATCGTGGCCCTGATCCTCAACCATGAGACCAAGGCTGTCCCGATCTACCGCGCGACGTATTACCTGCCCTCCATCATCGGCGGCTCCGTGGCCGTGGCCATCCTGTGGCGCAGGCTGTTCGAGTCCAACGGTACCATCAACGCACTGCTGTCGAAGATCTTTCCCGGGCTGGCAGGCTTCAACTGGTTCAGCGAGGGTCCGGCCATCTGGGTGCTGATCATCCTGACGGTGTGGCAGTTTGGCTCGTCCATGCTGATCTTCCTGTCCGCGCTCAAGCAGATTCCCAGGGAGCTGAGCGAGGCCGCCCATGTGGACGGCGCCAACAGCGTCCAGAAGTTCTTCAAGGTGACGCTGCCCCTGCTGACCCCCACGGTGTTCTTCAACCTGGTGCAGCAGACCATCAACTCCTTCCTGGCCTTCACCCAGTGCAAGCTGATCACCAACGGCGATCCCCGCAAGTCCACGCTGTTCTACACCGTGTACCAGTACAACAAGGCCTTCCCCGCGGTGGGCAAGAGCCAGATGGGCTACGCGTCCGCGCTGGCGTGGATCATGCTGATCCTGATTTCCGCCGTGACTGCGCTGCTGTTCTGGAGCAAGAGCAAGTGGGTCTACGATGACTGATGTGAAGGAAGGTGCAAACATATGGTAGGCAAGAGAACCTACAAGGAAGTCATCTATCATGTGCTGGTCGCCTTTGGCGCACTGGTCATGGTCTATCCGCTGCTGTGGATGGTGCTGTCCTCCTTCAAGCCGACGGACATGATTCTTCCCACGGCGGCCAACCTCCTTCCCACCACCTGGACGCTGCGCAACTACATCCAGGGCTGGAAGGGCTTCATGGGGTATACCTTCGGCACGTTCTTCCTGAACTCGTTCATCATCTCCCTCACCTCCACCTTCGGCACGCTGATGTCCTCGGCCTTCGTGGCGTATGCCCTGAAGCGCCTGAAGTTCAAGCTGCGGGGCCTGCTGTTCGTGCTGGTGCTGTCCACGATGATGCTTCCCGCGCAGATCCTGATGATCCCGCAGTTCATGTGGTACCGTCATCTGAACTGGGTGGGCACGTACTATCCCATGATCCTGCCGTACTTCTTCGCCATTCAGGGCTTCTTCGTGTACCTGATCATGAACTTCATCGGCGGTATTCCCGACTCCCTGGATGAAGCCGCGAAGATCGACGGCTGCTCCTACTACGGCATTTTCTTCCGGGTCATCCTGCCGCTGATCGTTCCGGCGCTGGTGACCTCGGCCATCTTCTCCTTCATCTGGCGCTGGGACGATTACCTCTCCGCGCTGCTGTACGTCAACCGTGCCAGCATGCGTCCGGTCTCCCTGGCGCTGCAGCTGTTCAACGACCCGTCCTCCGGCTCGGACATTGGCTCTACGCTGGCCATGTCCACCCTGTCCATCGTGCCGGCGACGATCATCTTCCTGGTGTTCCAGAAGTCGCTGGTAGAAGGCATTGCCTCCACGGGCATCAAGGGCTGAGACCATCTGCGACAGCTTTTGCAGGATGATTCCGAAAGGAGTCATCCTGCATTTGCGTTTCAGGGTGAGCGCCTGGCAGTGATTGACAAGGCTATGGCGGTGGCATATAATGAAAAGAGGGATACAAAGGAACAGGCGCGGAGGCTTTCGCAGCCTGACAGGGGAGGAACGGGAATCTATGAAAAACGGAATGCTTCGGCGTCTGGCAGCGCTGCTGCTGGCATGCGGCATGGGGTGGACGTCTGCTGCCGCGCTGGCGGAGGTGCGCCCGCTGGATCTGGACATGACGGTGCCTGGCTATCCGGCCCGTGAGGACGGCTGGATTTCCGACACGGAGTATCAGGACGAGTCCATCCATATCCAGGTGTTCTCCAAGGGCAGAAAGCCCAAATCCAGCAGCACATCGACGGTGTGCAGGTGGGTCACCGTCAGCATTGCGGATCCTTCTCAGCTGCGCACCACCATGAGCAACGAGAACTATGACGATCCCACCTATGTGCCGGCACGCTATATGGCCCGGGACGTGAATGCTATTGTGGCCCTGAACGGCGACTTCTTCAAGTACAACTACTCCCTGGGGTATGTGCTGCGCCAGGGCGTGTTCTACCGTGATGCGCTGGACGGCACCTGGGATGTGCTGATGATTGACGATCACGGCGACTTCCACGATGTGCTGGCTGCCACTTCCGAATCCATGGCCGCTGCCATCAGCGATCTGGAGGCCCAGGGGCGCAAGGCTGTGAACACCTTCACCTTCGGCCCTGTGCTGATCAAGGACGGCGTTATCCGCGATCCCATGCCCGAGCAGCACTACAGCACCCTGGCGGCCCAGCGTATTGCGCTGATTCAGCTGGGCGAGCTGGAGTATGCGGTGATAGAGATTGACGCGGACGGCGGCAACGGCACCGGCATGAACCTGGAGGAGCTGGCCCGGTTCATCCTGGAGATCTTCCCGGACTGCAAAATGGCCTACAACCTGGATGGCGGCGGCTCCACGCACCTGATCGTCAACGGCAGGGCCATCCACAAGACCCCCAGCAGCCGCGCCGTGTCCGACATCATTTACTTTGCGTCCGCCCAGGTGCCGGAGGAATAACCGATGAAGAGCTTTGCGGTGGGTTCCCTGACGGTATACACCTTCGGGCTGGCGGTGGCGCTGGCCACAGCAGCAGCGCTGATCTGGATGGTGCTGGGCACGGGTCGGGGGCTGAAGCGGGGAACGGTCAGCATCTTCGGGCTGCTGACGATTCCCCTGGCCGTGGTGTGCGCACGGCTAGCCCTATGCCTGGTATCCAGGGGATGGTACCTGTTCCGGCAGGATTTCTTCTTCAATTTCTCCCGGGGCGGCTATCTGCTCTACGGGGCCATGGCGGGATGCGCGCTGGCTGCCTGGATCACCGCCCGCATGACCCGGCAGAAGACTGTGCAGATTGCCGACGCTGCGGCTGTCCCCGGCATGCTGGTGATTGCCCTGGGCCGCCTGGCGGAGGGGCTGACCGGCTCCGGCTACGGGCGGGGCATTGTGGAATGGTTCGACCCGTGGATGGAGCAGAGCATGATCGCCTGGGAGAACCCTGAGCCCCTGTGCCGCTTTCCCTTCGGCATGCAGGACTATTATGGGGAATGGCACTGGAGCGTGTACCTGCTGGAGGCCCTGGCGGCGGTGATCATCCTGGCTTCGCTTTGCAGGCAGAAGCCGCTGCGCAGCGGCGGGCGCATCACGCTGATGCTTTTGTGCTACGCGGGCGTGCAGACGCTGATGGAGAGCCTGCGGGCGGACTCCATCCCCCGGTGGGGCTTTGTGCGGATCAATCAGCTCATCAGCGCGCTGGTGGTGGCAGGGGTGCTGCTGGCGGCGTGTATTCTGACCCGGCGGAAGGTATCACCGGGTCGGATGGCCGGGGCGTGGATCGGCGTGCTGGCCTGTGCCGGGCTGATCATGGCCATGGAGTTTGCCCTGGAGCAGAAGATCAACTTCCTGCGGTGGATGCGCCTGGATCTGTGCTACGCAGTGATGGCCCTGGGCAGCCTGGGGCTGATCCTGTTCACCCATGCCATGTGGAAATGCGCCTTTGCGGCAGAAAGAGAGAGCATTGCATGCGAAAGGTAACGCTGGCGTCGGTTTTGACCATACTTCTTCTTCTGCTGACGCTGACGGCGATGGCGGAGCCTGCTGCACTGGATCTGTCCGGGCACAGCTTTGAGGATCTGGCGGAGCTGACAGAGCTGCTGGATCAGCAGGAAAAAACGGGAACGATCGTTCTGGACGGGGGTGCGCTGTCTGTTGCAGAGCGCAGGGAGCTGCTGGCCCGTTATCCTGAGATGCACTTTGTCTGGACGATGGATTTGTGGGGCGTGACGGTCTCCAGCGAGGATACGTCCGTCACCTTCGAGGGCAAGGAAGCCGTGTCCCTCTACGACCTGTGCGACCTGCTGGCCTGCATGCCCGGATTGAAGAAGGTTGACATGTGGGACAAGCAGGTGAACCGCAAGGAGATGGACGCGCTGCTGGCCTTCCCGGAGGTGGAGGTGGGCATGACCATCAAGCTGAACAAATCCCATATCCTCCGCACGGACATGACGGCTTATTCCACCCTTGGCCGTCAGCCGCAGATCACCAGATCGGACACGCACTATTTCACCTTCCTCAAGGATCTGAAGGCCCTGGATGTGGGGCACATGTTCATCCAGAGCCTGGACTTCCTGGAGGAGTGCAGCAAGCTGAAGATCCTCATCGCCGCCGACTGCAGCCTGAAGGACATTTCGCCCATTGCCTGTCAGACGGATCTGGAGTATGTGGAGCTGTTCAAGAACTACATTACCGATATTTCTCCCCTGGCGGAGCTGACGAATCTGCGGGACCTGAACATCGGCTACTGCCAGATCACCGACCTGTCGCCTCTCTACGATCTGCCCAACCTGGAGCGGGTGTGGCTGATGGGCAACTGGTATCTGCCGGATGAGGAAGTGGTGCGCCTGCGGGAGCAT
Source organism: Eubacteriales bacterium (assembly GCA_034104265.1). GTDB lineage: Bacteria > Bacillota > Clostridia > Christensenellales > Aristaeellaceae > UBA11524. The sequence goes on from JAXEEE010000101.1 coordinate 7,740, forward strand.
CAGCCGGACTGCGAGATTGTTACCTTCTCCTACGGCGCCACCGGCAACCTGATGACCCCGGACAAGAAGCAGATCCCCGGCACCAGCTGGCGTCACCACAAGCATTATGACACGATCTACTGGATCTTCCACAACAACGAGTACATCGGCTGGGACGTGGAGGTGCCGCAGATCAAGACGGTCAACGATCCCTGAGCAGCCCATGGACGGACGTATCCCCGGGAGAACGGGAAGCGTCCGTTTTTTCTTGCCGGAAGCGCGTGCGCCTTGACTTCTGCCGCCGCTTCCAGTATGATGGAAAAACCAACCCATGCATGAAGGAGCGGAAACCATGACGATTTTCTGGGACTGGAACGGGACGCTGATCGCCGACGTACCCCTGGTGGTGAAGGTGAACAACCTGGTGTTTGCGCAGCATGGCTACCGTGACACCGACGAGGCTGAATACCGGCGGGTGTTCCGTTTCCCCGTGAAGGATTACTATACCGCCCTGGGCGTGGCGGAGGAGGATTTTCCCATGATTGCCCGGGAGTGGAACGAGCAGTATGTAGCGCACTTCGACGAAACCTCCCTGGCCCCGGATGTGCCGGAAACCCTGCGCCACTTCCGGGATGCGGGCTTCCGGCAGGTGATTGTCTCCGCCAGCCAGCAGGCGCAGCTGCGCGCTCAGGTGGCGCGGTTCCCGGAGCTGCAGGGCATGTTCGCGGAGGTGCTGGGCCTGTCGGACGTGTACGCCGCCAGCAAGGTGCAGCTGGCGAAGGACTTCCTGGCCCGGGACGGGGTGGATCCCTCGGACGCGGTGTTCCTGGGGGATACCGCCCATGATGCGGAGGTGGCCCGGGCCATCGGCTGCCGGTGCTACCTGATCTCCGGCGGGCATCAGGAGGACGCGGTGCTGGCTCAGGCCCAGGTGCCGGTGCTGCGGAGCCTGCGGGAGCTGTATCCCATCCTGGGTGTGTAAGACACTCATGGAAGTCTAACGCATTTCTCATGGTCATCCGGCCCTGTTGGTGGTATGATGGCAGGGTATTCCAGAGATGACAGGGAGGCAAGCATGCAGGATACACGAAAGCAGCCCGATGCGCTGCCGGAGGATTGGGTCGAAACGCCCGCCAGCGGCCTGACCGAGGCCGAGGCGCAGGCCCGTCATGAGGCGGGCCTGGGCAATGTGATGCACGGCGGCAGGGGCAAGGGCGTGGGTCAGATCCTCCGGGAGAACCTGCTGACGCTCTTCAACGGGCTGAACCTGGCGCTGGCGGTGTGCCTGGCGCTGGTGGGCAGCTGGCGGAACATGCTCTTCATGGGCGTGGTGATTTCCAACACGCTCATCGGCACCGTGCAGGAGCTGCGTGCCCGCAAGACCATCCGCAAGCTGCAGGTGCTGAACGCCCCCACGGCCCATGTGCTGCGGGAGGGCCGGGAGCATGCCTGCAGACCGGAGGAGCTGGTGCAGGGCGACCTGGTGATCCTCCGGGCGGGGGATCAGGTGGTGGCGGACGCTGTGACGGTCAGCGGCGTAGGTGCGGCCAACGAGGCCCTGCTCACCGGCGAGAGCGATGCGGTGGGCAAGCGCCGTGGCGACTGGCTGCTGTCGGGCAGCTACCTGTGCGAGGGGCGGATCACGGCGCAGCTGGTGCGCGTGGGCGATGACAGCTACGCCGCCCGGCTGACCCGCTCGGCCCGGGCCATCAAGCGGCCAAAGTCCGCCTTGATGACCGACCTGAACAAGCTGATCCGCCTGGTGAGCATATTGCTGGTGCCCCTGGGGCTGCTGCTGTTTGCCAAGCAGTTCTTCCTGGAGGGGGCCTTGCTGACGGATGCGGTGCCCTCCGCTGTGGCGGCGATGATCGGCATGATTCCCGAGGGCCTGGTGCTGCTGGTGAGCCTGGCCATGGCCGCAGGCGTGGTGAAGCTGGGCAGGCAGGGCGCGCTGGTGCAGGAGCTGTATGGCATTGAAACTCTGGCCCGGGTGGATACCCTGTGCCTGGACAAGACCGGCACCATCACCACCGGGGGCATGGCCGTGGAGCAGCTGATTCCCGTGGAAACGGATGAGGCGGGGCTGCACGCCGCACTTTCCCGGTTCCTGGGCGGGTTCGATCAGCCCTCGGGGACGCTGGGCGCGCTCCGGGCCTGCGTGGAGCCGGGCAAGGAAGCGCCGGTGATGGTACTGCCCTTCTCCTCCGCCAGGAAGAAATCCGCTGCCGCCTTTGCGGATGGCACAACGCTGATCCTGGGCGCGCCGGAGTACGTGCTGGGGGATCAGGCGGAGCCGCAGCTGCTGGAAAAGTGCCGCGCCTATGCGGCGGAAGGGCTGCGGGTGCTGGCGCTGGGGGAGAGCGGCAAACCCCTGAGCGAGAC
>JAXEEE010000102.1:0-3750 GCA_034104265.1 Eubacteriales bacterium
CCTGCTGGCTGATGTACAGCCGCCGGTCGTTGGCCCCCGCCACGGCGTTTTTGTAGCGGTGTGTACCCAGCGGCGAGGAAATGGACAGCACCTCGCTGCCATCAAAGGCGCACCAGTCGAACACGCTCTTGTAGTACAGCAGACTCCCGATCCGCACCAGCGACCTGGCCGACCCGGCCTCCACTCCCCGGTAGTTGTAGGTGTACAGCTGGAAGGCCGCCGGGTACTCGCCGTAGATCTTGTGGATGCACGCCTCCTTGAACGCCACCACGCAGCCGCCCACCACCGCCATGCCCGTGAAGGGCCCCGGGCTGCCCACCGTCACCGCGTAGCTGTCCGTGCTCAGCCCCGCGTACCGCCGCCAGTTGGTGGGATCCCCCAGCGCGCAGCAGTAGATTTCATGGTTCTCGCCGGAGCATCCCCACAGCCGGTTGTTCCGCTCCACAATGAAGTCCATGTCCGGGCATACCCGCTCCACCGTCACCTGCGCCGTCTGCGTCTGCTCCGCCGCCAGCACCCCGGTGAAAATGATCCGATCGTCCTCCGTGTACTGCAGGATCCAGTCCCCGTTCAGCTCCTGCGCCTCCAGCCCCGCCACCGTCACCGCATCGTCCGCCTTCAGCCCCGCACCGATGCCCGTGCTCTCCACGCACACATACACCGACGCCTCCTCCGTCCACAGCCCGGTGGTTGCGGAGAAGATCTTCATCACCGGCGTCTCCCCGCTTGTGTCCAGCCAGTTCATGCCGTCCGATGGATTCTCCGGCGCGATGGCCGAGGACGTGTATTCCCCCCAGGGCGTTCCGTCGCCCCGGGCCAGGGTGACCTTCACCGTGCCGGAGGAAGCGTTGCGCTGCTCCATCTGGCTGAAGGAGTATGTCTCCGTGTCGAAGATCACCTTGTCCGGGAAGATGCAGATCTTGCTGCCCATGGCGGCCATCTGCTTGAAGCTGTCCTCCACGTCCCCGTAGTAGTAGCCGTTGTAGTAGAACTTCGTCCCGTCCACAAAGGCCAGGCGGTCGGTGGCGAACAGGCCGTTCGGCTTGTCCACCCGGCCCACCTTCAGCCGCTTCTCCCGCCTGCGGATGATCGGGCACAGGGCCGTGTCCACGTTCTGCGTCCAGGCCCATTCCCCGTCCCCCACGCTGCCCGTCAGGTTCAGGCCCCGCAGCGTCACCGTGATGTCCCGGCTCCTGCTCAGCCCGCTCAGCTGCGGATGCATCAGATCCACTCCTCCCTGCTGACCGGCGTCTTGCCGTACACCACATGGGTGATGCCCGACGCCAGGGGCATATGCTCCCGCTTCCACGCCCGGCAGGCGTCCCTCCACCCATCGGCAAACAGCGCCGCGTCGTTGTTGTAGCGGTCCATCTCCCCCAGCCGCATGTCCACGCAGGCGTACAGGTGATGCATGTAGACCTCATCGTAGGGGCATGGGATCAGCAGCGTTTTCCCGTCGTCCGCCTCCGTAAGATAGGACGGCTCCTCCACCGTGTCATACCCCTCGTGCCGCAGCACCACCTCCCGGTAGAACCGTCCGTCCAGCTGCTGCAGCCACGCCCGCAATTCGCTGTCCGTTGCCTCTCCCGGCCGCTCCCTGCGCACCCGCGCCATCGCTTCCGCCACTGTCACCTTTTGCCCCTCCTATCAAAAAGAGCCGCCGCCGTTTCCAGCAGCGGCTCCAGCCGTCGTTCAGTTTCGCTTTTCGTCAGGCCATCGGCCTGGTCGCTTCCCGGGTTTTCTCCTCGTAGCTGTCCTGCAGCTGCAGGATCATGTTGTCGCTGGCCTGATCCTGCCTCTGGCTCTGCTGGATCACCATCGCCACATACCGCGGCACCTTCACCGGCACGCCCCGCTGAATCACCCAGTTGCGGCCATTGACGAACACCTTCAGATCCTCCTTGTACCGCCTGGAGTCCTTGAACAGCTGAATCTCGATCAGCTCCTGCAGCGGATCCACCTTGGGCTCCGCCGCCTTCACGGTCTCGCCCGTCTCCTGCACCTCGTCCAGGTTCATCGGCTCCAGCACGTCCGGCACACTCGTCTTGCTGCCCATGCTTATTCCTCCTCATCCTTCACGCAGACGTTTTCCCACTTCTTGTACACGTCCACGTAGGTTTCACCCTTGTCGCCGTTGTGGGTGATTTCATAGTACATTCCGTCAGGAACCGTTGTGCTGGCCAGTGCTTTCCAGTTCTGCAGCGTCTTGCAGAACCAGACAATATACACCTCGTCAGCCGTGATTCGCATGCCGTCCGACTTATCCACATGGCTGTTGAAATAGTCAGCGACCAGCTTCTTTGCATACTCCTGCATAGGTTCTTCCTTTCATCCCTTGCAGGATCGGACGGCCGGGAGGCTGGCCTGCCAGCCGACCAGTCCGATCCTGCCTTGTCCTGTCTGTCACAGCCTCGTCTTATCATCCTTTTCGCGCAGCGAACCGTATATTCTGTCTGGTTCCCATGAGGCTGTTGTCCCCGTCTCTGGCATGATCCAGAGTTTCCGCTCAGTCAGCGCGTCAGTTCGCGCTTGCGCTGCTGGAGTAGGTGCCGCAGCTCTCCACGCGGATCATGTACTCCTCCACCAGCCGCTCGGCACACATGGTGCACTTCCAGCCCACGCTGGCACGCTGGTTCAGCGGGTCGTCGCCGTAGCCCAGGGGCTTGACGATATGCTCCAGGCCGCCGCCCTCCAGCTCCGTCACGCCGTAGGCATGGGCGCCCACCACCATCGTGGCAAACACCGCCAGGCCGCTCGGGCAGCTGCTATCCTTGAAGATCTTCGCCTCGCTGGACGCCACAAAGCGGATGTTCGCAATCCGGCCGATCTCGCCCCGGTACAGGTTCTCGGTGTGGCTGTACTTCTGCCAGTCGATCCACTCGCTGTTGCGCATCAGATCGTAGGCGGCATAGGGGTGGATGATGGCCACATAGCTGTCGTCGATGTAGTCCGCGTTCATGGCGTTGAGCTGCGCCGCCGCCTTGAAGAACAGATCCGGGGTCAGCTTGCAGGTTGCGTCCAGGGCGTTGCGGGCCACTACCTCCGTGCCCGCGCCCTTGGGGGCGTAGATCACATTGGTGCCGCCCACCATCACCTCGCGCACCACAGTGTCCCGGGTGCGGCCCGCCTGGCTGCCCAGGATCTTGGTGGCCTGCACAATGTTGTTGTCGATGGCCGTCATCTTCAGCATGTCGCTCAGCCGGATCCAGTCACCGTACTGGGCAATGTCGCCCTCCACGGTGGTCACGTTCAGCTGATTGCCCGCAGGGGTCACGCCCTCCGCGATGGGCGTGGTCGCCTTGGGCAGGGAAGAGTAGCGGCGGAATTCGATCTTCTTGCCCGTGCCCTGGGGCAGCGGGTAGGGGTCGCCGAACTTGGAGTGCACCAGCTTGGGTTCGCTGGTCTCAATCAGCCGCTTCTCGTAGTACTCCTTCATTTCCGCCGAAAGGCCCGGCAGAAGGGTCGTCTGGGTCGTGGTCTCAGCCATGTCAATCGTTCCTTGTTCATCCCCTCAGGGATGCAGCCTTGGCAGATTTATCCTGCCATACCCGCTTTCCGTCCTGCATCATCATGCCTATCTCAAGCAATCAGCCAATCCCCGGCCCGCGCCAGCGTGCCGTCCGCAGGACTCTCATCGTATCCGCCGGCTCCGCCGGCGGGGCGGGTCGTGTTTCGCGCGGCGGGAAACAATACATAAAGGAACGGACCGCCGGGGGCCGCGGGTGGGGGCCCCGGCCGCACCAGCAAAAA
>JAXEEE010000103.1:0-14830 GCA_034104265.1 Eubacteriales bacterium
GGAAAAGACCACCTCCTATCCCTGCTTCCAGCTGTGCTTCTGGGAATAACCCCAAGGAATCGCGCCAGCGGAAACGGGTCAAGGGGTGAAACCCCTTGCGCGGGTGCAGGGGCGGCGTTAGCCCCTGCGCAGGTCCGGGCGGCAGCCCGGCGCAGCATAAAGGATCAATCAAAAGGAAAAAGAAAAAATGTGAGTTTCCGAGCGGATGCCCCGCATCCGCAATGGAAACGGCAGATTCGCGAAACCCCATGGAACCTCGCCAGCTCACACGGGGGGAACGACCTCATCTGACCTCGCTGACGCTCGGCCACCTTCCCCAGAGGGGAAGGCATTGCGCACCGACGTACCCGACTGGCTCCAGAGCCGCGCAAGAGGGAACGACCTCATCCGACCTCGCTGCGCTCGGCCGCCTTCCCCGGAGGGAAAGGCATTGCGCACCAACGTACCCGACTGGCTCCAGAGCCGCGCAGGGGGGAACGACCTCATCCGACCTCGCTGCGCTCGGCCACCTTCCCCGGAGGGGAAGGCATTGCGCACCGACGTACCCGACAGGCTCCAGAGCTGCGCAAGAGGGAACGACCTCATCCGACCTCGCTGCGCTTGGCCACCTTCCCCGGAGGGGAAGGCAGGAGTAGCACTTTCGTGCCGCACCACGGTACCACACCCCATGATATCAATCCCTTTCCGGAGGGGATTCGATATACACCAACACGCAACCACCATCATGCTTGCATAGGAAAGGAAGGAATCATCCATGAAGAAACTCTTTGCCCTGCTGCTCGCCCTGTCGCTGCTTGCTGCCTCCGCCGCGCTGGCCGAGGGCGACGTCGTTGCCACCGGCAAGACCGAGATCCTCTATTCCAAGTCCCAGGGCCCCTACACCGAGCTGTTCGAGGCCGCCATCGTCCCGATCCTGGAAAAGCAGGGCTATATCCTGACCGCCGTGGAAACCTCCGAGCTGCTTATCGCCGACCAGCTGCTCAACAGCGGCGAGGTGGACGTGAACGTGGAGCAGCACAGCGCCTACGCCGCCAGCTTCAACGCCAACAACGGCGGCGACCTGGTGGGCATCTCCCCCATCCCCACCGTGCCCGCGGGTGTGTACTCCGTCAACCATGCCACCCTGGATGAAATCGGCGAGGGCATGACCGTGGCCATCCCCAACGACGCCTCCAACTCCGCCCGCTGCCTGCTGATGCTGCAGAAGATCGGCTGGATCACCCTGGACGAGAGCGTGGACCTGTCCTCCGTCTCCGTGGACGACGTGGTGGAGAATCCCTACAACCTGGAGCTCATCGAGCAGAAGAGCCTGACCATCCCCGCCGCCATCCAGGACTATGACTACGTGGCCATCACCGGCAGCGTGGTGTACAACGCCGGTATCGACGCTTCCACCGCCCTGGCCAACGAGGACATCCTGGATCACCTGGTGCTGCAGGTCACCGTCAAGGCGGAGAACGCCAACACCGACTGGGCCCAGGCCATCGTCGCCGCCTACCACTCCGACGAGTTCAAGGCCTACCTGGAGGCCAACAACGACGGCCTCTGGTGGGTGCCCGACGAGCTGCGCTGAGTTCCTTGCCACCCTCTGTCACGACCTTCCCCACCTGCCCGAGCCGGCTCCCCCTCGCCGGCCCGGGCCTTTTTGCGTTCACACATGTTTCACGGAAAGACCGTCGGCTTTGTAGACTTTATTGTTTATGCTGATTCCGACTTCACGCATATGGAATGAGGTGACCTTGCCATGCGTAAACAGCTTCCCCTGCTTGCGGCAGCCATGATGCTGCTCACCGCCTGCGCCTCCTCCGGCGGGGACGGCGCGGCAGTCAAGGCGCAAGGGAAAAGGCAGGAAAGCAGGAACGTAAAAAGGCCGGAGTTTCCGAGCAGGCGCAGAGTCCGCCCGCGTTGGAAACGGCAGGTTCGACCAGCCCCGTCAGCAGCAGAAAGCCGCTCCCCGGTTCAGCGCCGGGAAGCGGCTTTTGTCATGCAGGGATCAGGAACGATCCCTGCCGATGTCATACACGCTGCGCACGGTAAAGACCCTGCCCTCGCCCCGCAGAATGCGGACGCGGCGGCTCTCCGCGTTCAGGTCGAAGTAATTGTCCTCCAGCACCACGTCCCCGTCCTCGCAGACAATCTCCACCGACCGGGCGTAGGCAGAGGCCGTCACCACCACCGCGTCCTGCTCCACGGTCAAACGCAGCTGCGGATCCGCAAAGCGGAAGTGCTTGGGCGCGCAGAAAAGCGCGGTGCCGCTGGATACCTGCTCCCCGCCCATCCACAGCTCGTACGCGGCATAGCTGCCGTAGAGGTCAGCGTCGGGGAAGTCGTGCTTGGGGAGCCACCGGGCGGATAGCGCGTCCACCGTGACCGTGTCCTCGCCGGAGGCCAGCACCCGCGCCATGGGATCCCGCAGCGACCACACCACCCGGGCGGTGACGGCCTCGCGGGTCTCGTTGGACACGTTCAGGCGGATGCTCTTTTCCACGGTGAAGCCGGGTTCGGCGTTCAGGTTGGGCAGCTGGGACAGCGCGCCCTCCTCCTCGCAGCTGAGCAGCACCGGCGCGAAGAAGCGGCGGCTGGCGTAGTGCAGCGCCTTCCACCTTCCAAAGTAGTCGATGGAGGCCCAGCTGGTTACGGGCCAGCAGTCGTTTAGCTGCCAGTAAATCGCACCCATGCAGCGGCCCCGGTTGCGCCGCCAGTGCTCCACACCGTAGCGGATGGCCTCCATCTGCATCAGCTGGGAGGCGTAAAGCAGATGGTCGAAGGTGCCAGGGTAGAGGAAGGTCTGGGCCAGGTAGTTCATGATCTTCCCGTTGGCCGAGCCGTTGCGCTGGTGCTTCTCCATGACGTAGGAGAAGATGTTGCGGTCCTCGGGCAGGGTGAAGCTCTCGATGGTCTTTCTGCAGGGGAAGGACTGGAAGCCGAACTCCGAGGCGTAGCGGAAGAAATGGTTCCGGTAGTCGGTGAAGGGCTTGTTGCCGTGCCAGACCTGCCAGTAATGCACATCGCCCCGGTTGGGATCGTTGGGGTTGTCGAAGCTGCCGCCGGAGGAGGGTGACGCGGGCCAGTAGCAGGCGTCGGGATCCGTGCTGAAGAGCACCTGGGGCAGGATGTACTCGTACATCTTCACGTAGTCGGTGACCTGGCGGGGGGTCTGGTCGTACCAGTTCTCCACCACGCCGATCTCCATCTCGTTGTTGCCGCTCCACAGGCCCAGGGAGGCGTGGTGCCGCAGACGGCGGACGTTGTCCTCGGCTTCAGCGCGGATGTTGGCCTCAAAGGCGGGGGTCAGCTCGTACATGGCGCAGGCGAACATGAAGTCCTGCCACACCACCAGACCCAGCTCATCGCAGGCGTCGTAGAACCAGTCGTCGGGGTAGTAGCCGCCGCCCCAGACGCGGATGGCGTTGTGATGGGCCGCCGCCGCGTCCGCAAGCAGACGGCGGGTACGCTCCGGCGTCACCCGGCGGAGGATGTTGTCCTCGGGGATGTAGTCCGCGCCCATGGCGAAAATGGATACGCCGTTGACGCAGGTCTCGAAGCTCTCGCCCCACTGGTCCTTCTCCCGGCGCATGGTCATGGTGCGCAGGCCGATGCGCCGCTGCCAGGTGTCCACCGTTTCGCCCTCGCACACCAGCTCCGCCAGCACCGTGTACAGCGGCTGCGCGCCGTAGCCGTTGGGCCACCACAGCTGGGGATGGTCAATCACCAGGCTGTCGCCCTCCGTGGTCAGGACGGTTCCGTCAGGAGCGGTGACCGTGCAGCGGACAGTGCATGCCGCATCGCCGCACACCTCCGCCTCCGGGAAGAAATGCAGCGTTACCCGGCCGTCCTCATGCGCCTGATGCACCCGCACGCTGATCAGCCGTCCGCTCCGCACGGGCTGGAGGTAGATGTCCCGCCAGATGCCCGCGTCGGGCAGGCGGGGGCCCCAGTCCCAGCCGGACATGCAGTGGGCCTTGCGCAGGAAGGGGAAGCCCCGCACGCAGTCCGTGGAGCCGTCCACCCGGGAGCGGGCGTATTCCCGGCGCATGAAGTTCACCGGCGAGGCGAAGTCCACCTCGATGAGGTTCTCCCCCTCCCGCACAAGGGGCAGCGCATCCACCTCCCACCGGCGGTGCATGTTGTCGGCTTCCAGCACCGTGACGCCGTTCAGCCGCACCGTGGCCAGGGTGTCCAGACCCTCGCAGATGAGCAGCAGCCGGTCGCAGGCCAGCTCCTCCGCTGTCAGGGTGAAATGGCGGCGGTAGCAGTAATCCTTCTCCATCAGGGGGAAGGCCTTCATTTCATTGTCCCGCCAGAAGGGATCCTCCATGCGCCCGTTGTCCATCAGATCCGCATAAACCGAGCCGGGCACCGTGGCGGGCATCCAGGCTGCCTCGTCCGCCGGGCGCATTTCCCACGCGCCGTTCAGGGAGATCCTCCCATGATCCATATGCTTCATTCCTCCGTGTGTGTATCATCCGGCTTCCGCCGGTTTTTTGCCGTCCGCACTGTCTGGTGACACTTTACCACACCCGGCGCGGCAGGTCAAGGCGGCGGGGCTTTTTTGCCGGGGGAAAACCTGCACCGGGGCCGATGCGTCTGATCAGGGAAGGCATCCCCCGAAAGGAGTCGATCCCGTGAAGCGCATCCTGACCCTGCTGTGCGTGCTGACGCTGTGCCTGTCTGCCCGGGCCGAGTCCCGCTGCACCCTGCCGGAGCTGCCCGGCGCGACCTCCCCCTGCTGGCAGCAGACCTGGGAGGTTCATGGCCGCACCATTCATGTGGATGAGGACATCTTCATCCCGGAAGCCGCCGCCGCGCCCCTGCTGCTGGTGCGGGCCGCGCCGCCCCTGGCGGAGCCCCTGCGGAGCGAGCTGACCGGCCTGGTATCGCGTATGCTGGAAGAGGATCCCGTCAACGCCTGGGGCTTCCGCTCCACGGCCTTCTCCACCAGCCTGACCCACGCCGTGCCGCCGGGCTGGGGCAAAACCCGGGACAGCGCCTACAACCGGGGAACCATGGCCTGGCAGTCCCATGCGCTCCTGGATGCAGACCCTGCCGGGCGCTACGCCCAGGACAATCCCCTGACCCTGGCGGAGGCCGCGGCCATCGCCCGGGAGAAGGCTGCGGCGCTTTTCCCGGAGGAGGCGTTCTTCCTGCGGCACGCGGCGGTATTCGACCGCAACACCTGGCGGCGCACCGGCGAGCCCATCAACGCCATGGGGCATTATCACCTGGAGCTGACCCAGCTTTTCCGCGGGATTCCCCTGCTGGCCAGCGTCCACAGCGCGTTCACCCGCTTCTCCGTGGGGGAGGAGGATCCCCTGCTGGCCCAGCGGGGCCTGCTGTCCGCCAGCGTGTACAGCGAGGACGCCTACGCCCTGACCGCCTGGCTGTATGAGGAGGCGGCGGTTGTCCGGGAGGACACGCCCCTTGTGCCCTTCGACGCGGTGCGGGGGCAGGTGGAGGCGCTGGTTGCCAGCGGACATGTGCGCGCCATTGACAGCGTGGGCCTGGGCTACGTGCAGTTTGACACGGCGGAGCGGGACGTGCAGCTGCTGGCCCCGGCGTGGGTGATCTGGTGCGAGTATCTGCCCGGCGGCGCGGAGGCGGAGCGCAACGGCCCCCTGTACACCGACGGACTGCTGCAGGAGGGCGAGTACCTCCGCCCGCTGATCATCCCGGCAGAGACGGGGCGGCTGATCGACCCGGAAAGCGAGACGGAGGGACGGTGCCTGTACCCCGGCTGACCGGAATCATTACTGCCATTTTTGCAGCTGCTTCCATATGCCCGCGGATGCCGTGCAAAAAAGGGGGCAATGCACCCTGCAGGAGCCGGAAAGCCTTGATTTTCCTTGATTTCCGGACAAATATACTAATATAATTAAAGGAAAAAACGCTATTAAGGATGAGCTGCAAAAACAGCACAAATGCCGGCAAACCTTGTGCCGCAAGGGTTTGTTAGTGCGCAGGCGGCTGCAGTAATGCGCAATAAGCGCAGTAATTCGCCCATTATTGCATGCGGGCATCGCAGGAATATGCAGGAATGCGCAGAAACTCCCCCGCCTCCCCGGCAGGAGCCCCGCGCGCCTGTGTCGAACTATCCTCCCCGGCGCGGCCCTGCGCCGCCCATGACGAAGGATAAAGGAGCGCGACACCCATGGAGGCCACCTTTCACGCGGGCAACCGGCAGCTGCTGTACAGCCGGATGAAGCCCTCGTCCATGCTGCTGATGTTTTCCGGCGACCCGGTCCGCAAGACCAACGATGAGTATTACCCCTTCTTTGCCGAGCGGAACTTTGTGTACCTGACGGGCCTCCAGTGCAAGGAGGCCGCGCTGCTGGCGGTGAAGGACGACCATGGCGACACCACCGAGCGGCTGTACATCCTGCCCCCGGACCTGATGGCGGAAAGGTGGACGGGCCGCCGGGTGAAGGCGGCGGAGGCCCGCGCCATCTCCGGCGTGGAGGACATCCGCTTCACCGACCAGTTTGTCAAGGACGTGCACGGCCTGCTGGCGGGGGGCCATTATTCCCTGCGGGTGGGGCATATCGCGCACCTGTACCTGGATCTGTACCGGGTGGATCCCGCCGACCGGGACCGTCCCGCCCACCGCTTCTTGCGCCGGGCTCAGGCGGAGTACCCCTTCCTGCAGGTGGAGAGCGCCACGGCCCTTCTGCGCCGTCAGCGGCTGATCAAGGCTCCCTGCGAGATTGAGGCCACCCGCCGCGCCGAGGCCATCACCCGGGAGGGCATCCTGGCCATGATGCGCGCCTCCCGCCCCGGCATGTACGAATACCAGTACAAGGCGGAGTTCGACCGCGTGCTGGGCCAGTACAGCCCCGACGGCCCGGGCTTCCCGTCCATCATCTCCGCCGGGCGGAACAATTTCTGCATCCATTATGACAGCTACACCGGTCAGACCCAGGATGGGGACATGGTGCTCAACGACGTGGGCGCCCAGTGGGACGGCCACATCACCGACGTGAGCCGCGGCTGGCCCTGCAACGGCAAGTTCACCGCCCGCCAGCGCCTGCTCTACGAGTGCGCCCTGGCCACCTCCAACCACCTGTTCTCCATCATCCGCCCGGGCATGAAAATGGCCGATGTGGACGGCACCATCCGCCGCTACAACGCGCAGAAGCTGGTGGAGGCGGGGGTCATGAAGTCCACCGAGGAGGTGGGTACCTACATGTGGCACGGCGGCGCGCATCACGTGGGCTACGACGTGCATGACGTGGTGGAGACCCCCGAGGTGCTGGCTCCCGGCATGATCTTCTGCGTGGACGTGGGCATCTACCACGAGGAGTGGGGCATCGGCTTCCGCCTGGAGGACAACTGCCTGGTGACTGAGGACGGCTGCGAGAACCTGTCCGCCGCCACGCCCCGCACCGTGGACGATATCGAAGCCGCCATGGGCCGCTGAAGGGGAGCGTCATGGAGCAGATCATCATGATCATCATGGCCGCCGGCGCGCTGCTGGGCGGCATCGACAGGATCCTGGGCAATCGCATGGGCCTGGGGGACAAATTCGAGGAGGGCTTCCGGCTGCTGGGGCCGGTGGCGCTGGCCCAGGCGGGCATCATCTGCATCGCGCCGGTGCTGGCCAACGTGCTTGGCCCGGCGGTGAGCACGGTGTACCACGCCCTGGGGCAGGATCCGGCCATGTTCGGCAGCATCCTGGCCATCGACATGGGCGGGTACCAGCTGGCGGCGCTGCTGGCGGATGACGCGCTGACGGGCAAATTCGCGGGCATCGTGGCCGCGTCCATGCTGGGCTGCACGGCCTCCTTCACCATCCCGGTGGGCATGGGCTTTCTCAAGCGCGACGGCCAGGACGCCTTCGCCCGGGGGATGCTCTGCGGCCTGGTGGCGCTGCCTGCGGCGCTGCTGGCGGGCGCGCTTTTGTGCGGGCTGCCCCTGCTTCAGGCGGTGTGGGTGTGCCTGCCGGTGGTGGTGCTCTCCGCCGCGCTGGGGCTGGGGCTGATGAAAATCCCCGGGGCCATGCTGCGGGGCTTCCGGGTGTTCGCGGCGGGCATCCGCATTCTGACCACGGTGGGCCTGACCCTGGGCGCGGTGCAGTACATGACCGGCTGGACGATCCTCCCCGGCCTGGCCCCGCTGGAGGAGGCCATGAAGGTGGTCTGCGCCATCGGCATGGTGATGCTGGGGTCGCTGCCCATGGCGGAGCTGTTGCAGCGGCTGCTGCGCAGGCCCATGGCGCACCTGGCCCGCCTGCTGAGCATGAGCGAGCGGGGCACGGTGAACCTGCTGGTGTGCTACGTGTCCTCCACGCCCGCGCTGGCGGCGCTGAAGGACATGAACCCCCCGGACGTGACGGTGAACGCGGCCTTCGCGGTGTGCGCGGCCTCCTGCCTGTCGGCGCACCTGGGCTTTGCCCTGGCCACGGAACGTGCGCTGGCCCTGCCCATGGCGGCGGCAAAGCTGCTGGGCGGCGTGCTGGGCGCGGCCATCGCGGTATGGCTGGCCCGCCGGACGGCCCGGCGGCAGGGGTAAGGTGCAGACGCGGATATCCCCGGGAACAGCAAAGCCTCCGTATGATGCATACGGAGGCTTTGTGCTGCCGTGCCTTCCGGCGGCGGGGTCAGCGCAGCTTTTCTTCAATTTCCTTGTCCGGCCAGTATCCCCAGGATTCGGCAATCCTGCCGTCTTTCACCCGGAAGTGCTCCAGTGCTTCAAAGCGCAGCCTTTTCCCGGTGGCGGGGATGCCCATGCACTCGCCGGTATGCACGCCGTCAAACTGGATTCTCGCAGCGACCCTATCACCCTCGGAGAACAGATCCAGCACCTGAACCGTCAGCCCGGAAAGCTGCGCCGCAACCAGCTCAGGATATCCACGGCCTGGGCGCTGCCCCGGGCGCCGGCCGGGCTGTGGTCGATGTAGTCCTCCGCCAGGCAGGCCATCACGGCGGTGTAGTTTTTGTTTTCATAGCTTTCGGTCAGAAAGCGGCGGACGATTCCGGCGTTGGTCATAGCGGCCTCCCCTGTCTCCGGGCGTCTGCCCTGCATGGGGGTACGGCGTGCCAAAATAAAGCAAAACCCCTTGAAGCATCAAGGGGTTTCGGTGTGCGGGAAACAGGACTTGAACCTGCAAGTGCGTACTGCACACATGAACCTGAATCATGCGCGTCTGCCAATTCCGCCATTCCCGCACGGAACGGAAATGATTATAGCACACATCCGCACGAATTGCAATCCCCTTCTGCAGAAAAATTTCATTCCGCCGGATCCGGCAGGGTATCGTCTTTTCTGTGTTCTTCCCGCAGGGGCTGTTGACGAAACGGCGCAAAAACAGTATCATGATATTTGTTTGTGCGCCTGCGGGCGCAGGATGACCATTGCTTGATTATGGGAGGCTGCCCGCTGATGAATCTGACACAGAAAATTCTCGCCGCGCACCTGCTCTCCGGCGAGCTGATCCCCGGCACGGAAATTTCCATCCGCATCGACCAGACCCTCACCCAGGATTCCACCGGTACCATGGCGTATCTGCAGTTCGAGGCCATGGGCGTGGAACGCGTCCGCACCAAGAAGAGCGTCGCCTACATCGACCACAACACCCTGCAAACAGGCTTCGAGAACGCCGACGATCACCAGTTCATCCAGTCCGTGGCCAAGAAGCACGGCATCTACTGCTCCAAGCCCGGCAACGGCATCTGCCATCAGGTGCAGCTGGAGCGCTTCGGCGTGCCCGGCTATACCCTGCTGGGCTCCGACTCCCACACCCCCACCGGCGGCGGCATCGGCATGCTGGCCATCGGCGCGGGCGGCCTGGACGTGGCTGTGGCCATGGGCGGCGGCGCGTATTACCTCAGCTGCCCCAAGGTGGTGGGCATCCGCCTCACCGGCCGCCTGCCCTATGCCGTGGCGGCCAAGGACATCATCCTGGAGGTGCTGCGCCGCCTGTCCGTCAAGGGCGGCGTGGGCAAGGTGATGGAGTACATCGGCCCCGGCGTGGCCACCCTCACCGTCCCCGAGCGCGCCACCATCACCAACATGGGCGCGGAGCTGGGCGCCACCACCTCCATCTTCCCCTCGGACGAGGTGACCCATGCCTTCCTCAAGGCCCAGCAGCGCGAGCAGGACTTCGTGCCCCTGTGCGCCGATGAGGACGCCACCTACGACGAGATGATCGAGATCGACCTGAGCACCCTGCAGCCCCTGGTGGCCAAGCCCCACATGCCCGACCTGGTGGAAACCGTGGAGCAGTGCGGCCCCATCAAGGTGGATCAGGTGTTCATCGGCTCCTGCACCAACTCCTCCTATACCGATATGATGCGCGTGGCCCGCATCCTCAAGGGCAAGACCGTGCATCCCGACGTGAGCCTGGTCATCGGCCCCGGCTCCAAGCAGGTGCTGACCATGCTGGCCCGCAACGGCGCCCTGGCGGATATGCTGGGCGCGGGCGCGCGCATCCTGGAGTCCGCCTGCGGCCCCTGCATCGGCATGGGCCAGGCTCCCAAGTCGGGCGGCGTGTCCGTGCGCACCAACAACCGCAACTTCTTCGGCCGCAGCGGCACCAAGTCCGCCGGCATCTACCTGGTCTCCTGCGAGACGGCGGCGGTTACGGCCCTCACCGGCGTGCTGACCGATCCCCGCTGCCTGGACATTGACCTGGACATCCCCCTGCCCGAGCAGTTCGAGGTCAACGACAACCTGGTGATCCCCCCCGTGGAGCCGGGCCTGGAGGACACCGTGGAGGTTGTCCGCGGCCCCAACATCAAGCCCTTCCCCATGGGCAAGGCGCTGACGGCGGAGGTTTCCGGCCAGGTGCTTTTGAAGATGGAGGACAACATCACCACCGACCACATCGCCCCCTCCGACGCCAAGCTCCTGCCCTTCCGCTCCAACGTGCCCTACCTCAGCGACTTCTGCCTGACCCCCGTGGACAAGGACTTCCCGGCCCGGGCCAAGGCCATGGGCAGCGGCATTCTGGTGGCGGGCAGCAACTACGGCCAGGGCTCCAGCCGCGAGCACGCCGCGCTGGTGCCGCTGTACCTGGGCATCCGGGCGGTGATCGCGAAGTCCTTCGCCCGCATCCACCAGGCGAACCTGATCAACAACGGCATCCTGCCCATGACCTTCGCGGACGAAGCGGACTACGACCGCATCGACCAGGGCGACGAGCTGACCCTCCCCGGCGTGCGCGCGCTGGTGGAGGCGGGCAGCGCGGAATTCACCCTGCGCAACGTGACCAAGGACGAGGCGTACAGGGTGCTTTTGCCCCTGACCGAGCGGCAGAAGGGCTGCATCCTGTGCGGCGGCCTGCTGAACTACACCCGGGAAATGAACAAGTAAGCATCAAAAAAGCGGCTTCGGCCGCTTTTTTGCTTTCCGGGGAGGATGCTGGCCCAAGCCTTGACATCCCTCCGCCCGTCCGCTACAATGGTGGAAAATATCAGCACACAAGGAGCAGAGCATGCGCTACAAATATCTCCTGGCGGACAACGACAACACCCTCATGGACTTCAACGCGGCGGAAGCCCACGCCCTGCGGGAAACCTTCGCGGCCCTGGGCGTGCCCCTGGATGAGGCCACGGCGGAAATGTACAGCCGCATCAACGACGATCTGTGGAAGGCCCTGGAAAGGGGCGAAACCACGCAGAAGGCGCTGAAGGTGGAGCGCTTCCGGCAGCTGTTCCAGGTCATGGGGCGCAGCGACATGGACGCGGAGGCCGTGGCCGCCCTGTACGCGGAGCGGCTGTCCACCCGGGCGGATCTGCTGCCCGGGGCCATGGAATTTATCACGGCCCTCCATGGGCGGATGAAGATCGCCCTGGTGAGCAACGGCGTATCCGCCATCCAGCGGGGACGGCTGAGCCGCTGCCCCTTCACCCCGCTGCTGGACGCGGTGATCATCTCCGAGGAGCTGGGGGTCAGCAAGCCCGACCCGGCCATGGTGTTCGCCGCCCTGGAGGCCCTGGGCTGCAGTGACAAGTCCGAGGCCGTGCTGCTGGGCGACAGCCTGACGGCGGACATCGCCGCGGCGCGCAACGCGGGCATCGACAGCATTTTCCTCAGCAGGAAGGGCGCTGTGTCCGACCTGCCCACCTGCACCGTGACCAGCCTCCAGCAGGCGCAGGCCCTCCTGCTGGGGGACGATCCCGCCTGATCCGGACACACACCACACACAAAGCCGGTGCGGAACGCTCCCCGACGCAGGGAGGCTCCGCACCGGCTGCTTTTATGCGCCGGGTTTGTCCTCGTCCATCCGGTAGCAGGTCAGGCGGCGCTTGTCGTCGCACAGGGCCAGAAAGACCTCCTCCGGGCCGTGGATGCACCTTTCCCGCAGCTGCTTCTCCAGCCAGGCGGGGGTCAGGCCCATGCGGCGCAGGTTCTCGTCCAGCACCCGCCCGTCCATGATGATTTCCACAAAGATGTGCTCCTGCTCCGGCTGCAGCTGCATGTCCTCCGGGGTGACCGGGCGGCGGG
Source organism: Eubacteriales bacterium (assembly GCA_034104265.1). GTDB lineage: Bacteria > Bacillota > Clostridia > Christensenellales > Aristaeellaceae > UBA11524. The sequence continues at coordinate 12,442 of JAXEEE010000103.1, forward strand.
TGCTCACCGGCAGGATGGTGAGCCTTCCGTTGTACTCGAACACCGCCGTCTGAATGGCGCTTAGGTCGAAGTACCCCTGCTGGCGGCACATGACCATGAACTCGCTCAGATCCAGCTTGGCCTTCTTCATGTTCTCCCGGAAGAGTCTGCCGCCGTCCATGACGATGGTGGGCGATCCGTTGAGGAACTTGCGGCTGCGGCCCGCCCGCAGGTTGATCTGGGAGATGAGCCAGGTCAGCAGGGCGTAGAGGATCAGGGCCACCAGAGGCTTCCACATGTTTTCCAGGTCGGTGGCCAGCTCCGCCGCGATGGAGCCGATGGTGATGCCGGTGATGTAGTCCATGAAGTCCAGCTGGGAGATCTGCTTGCGCCCCACCAGCTTGGCCGAGACGAACAGCGCCAGGTACGACACCAGCGCAGCCAGGCAGATTTTCAGGAATGCCAACGTCAGTCACCTCCTGCCTTCGGAAGGGGGCTTCGGCGGATGCGGCAAATCCCCCGTGGCGGGATTGTCCATCAGACGCCCCTCCCGGTCAAAGCGGGAGCCGTGGCAGGGGCAGTCCCAGGAATGTTCGAGGGGATTCCACCTAAGCGCGCAGCCCAGGTGCGGGCAGCGGGGCACCGTGGGGGTCAGAAGCCCCAGGGCCGAGGAGCCCGCGTTGCGCAGAAGCGGCAGCGCAGCCATGGCCCGGGAAGGGGACAGCAGCGCCTCATAGGGGTTCTCCCGGCCCAGGAGCATGTCCCGCAGGAGCAGCGCGGCGGCCATGGCGGAGGTCATGCCCCACTTGCCAAAGCCCGTGACCACGTACAACCCCGGCGTGCGCGGGCTGTAGGGGCCCACGTAGGGCATACCGTCCAGGGTCATGCAGTCCTGGGTGGCCCAGCGGCGGATGATCTTCGCCTCCGGGAGATACTGCCGGGCAAAGGCCTCCGCCGCCGCCCAGCCCTGCCCCGGCCTGCCCGTGCGGTGGCTGCCGCAGCCCACCAGCAGCAGGTCGCCCTGGTTGCGCAGGGAGAGCCCGCCCTCCGCCGCATCCAGGTACACGCCCTGCACGTCCGGCCCCGGGGACAGGGCCAGCACGTAGGCCCGTTCCTGGTACATTTTCAGGAAATACCCGCCGTGCCGGTTGAAGATGGGGAAGTGGGTTGCCACGATGATCCGCCTGGCCCGGATGCGGCCCCGGTTGGTCACCGCCTCGCCGGTGCGCACCTCCATGGCCCGGGTGCCCTCGTGAATCCGCAGTCCCCGGGCCAGCCCCGCCGCCAGCTTCAGCGGATGCAGCTGCCCCTGGTGCGGAAAGCGGATGGCCCCCGTCACGGGGAAGGGCAGGGGCAGCGCATCGACCCACTCGGCGGGAATGCGCAGGCGGCCCAGGGCCTCCCGCTCCGCCCGCAGGGCCGGGGAATCCCCCGTTGCGTAGACATACGCGTCCTTCTCTTCAAAATCGCAGGGGATGTCCCCGGTCAGGCGGCGGTACTCCGCCAGCGCGTCCTCCTGCATGCGCCAGTACAGCTTCGCCGCCTCCGCCCCCGCGTGCTTCATCAGCCGGGCGTAGATCAGCCCGTGCTGGCCGGTCACCTTGGCGGTGGTGTTCCGGGTCACGCCCCGGCAGAGGCTGTCCGCCTCGATGAGCAGGCAGTCCATCCCGGCGCGGTGCAGCTGATATGCGCACATCAGCCCCGCCAGTCCCCCGCCGATCACCAGCACGTCCGTTACGCTGTCCCCCTCCATGGGCGGGAAGGTGGGCAGCGTCACATCGTCCGTCCATACGGAATCAAGCATAGCATCACCTGCCCGACAGTTTGCGCAGCCGGGAAAGCGTTCATACATGAAAAAAGAGCGGCCAGAGCCGCCAACACAACAACGGACATCCCCGGGGAAGTATGAAGGGGGCCGCAGCCCCCTTCACCGCGTCGGCGAAGCCGCGCACCCGGGGGAGGCCCGGAGGGGGCCGCAGCCCCATCCGTCCGGGGGAGGTGTCGGAGGGGGGGCCGTAGCCCCCCCCTCTGACTGGGGAGATGCGTCGAAGGGGGGCAAAGCCTCCCTTCGACTGTAATCGTATCCCGGGGCTTTGCCCCGGGGGCGGGTCGTTTTCCGCCGCAGGCGGAAAACTTTCCTTACAAATCCGCCGATCGGGAGCGAAGCGACCAGGCGGATTTGCAAGCGGCCCGCAGGCCACGCTTCTCCCTAATCCGCAAAGAAGCCGCAGCCACTTTGCGGAATCGCGTCAGCGATAGGCGGGCAGCCAGTCCCCGTGGGCCTCGATCAGATCGTCGCACAGGCTGATGATGTCGTCAATCGACAGCTCGCTCTGCAGATGCGGATCCATCATTGCCGCTTGGTAGATCGTTTCCTTCTTGCGGGTCATCGCCGCTTCAATGGTCAGCA
>JAXEEE010000104.1:0-84154 GCA_034104265.1 Eubacteriales bacterium
CAAGGGGCGATGCCCCTTGACCCTTTTTCCGCTGGCGCGTTCCCTTGAAGTTGGCTTAACCTGGTCAGGTGGCGGTTTGCTTCATTTCCGGGGTGAAGCGGGTTTTCACGACGACGTTCAGCACCGCGCAAATCACCAGCAGCGCAACCGTCACAAAAATCGCGCTCATGCCGCCGGTGAAGCCGAACACCTCCGCCAGCGCGCCCACCAGCGCGGGCATGATGATCGCGCCCGTGGAGCCCATGGCCAGCAGTGCGCTGGTCGCCATGGGATAGGTGTTGGTGAAGATGGCCGCGTCGGAGTAGATCATCGGGCAGATGCCCGCCATGCACAGCCCCAGCCCCGCCACGGAGAAGGTCGCCATGGCAATGGAATTGCTCAGGAGCATCAGCCCGTAGAACAACGTCATGCCGATGCTGCATACCAGCATCATTTTCTTCTGCGGGAAGCGGGCGGACAGCGCGGCGCAGCTCAGCCGGCCGATGAGGATCACCACCCACAGCAGGGAGGCCATGGTCTGGCTGTAGCTGGTCACATCGCTGCCGGAGGCGGTCAGGGCGGCGCAGAGGCTTTCCTTGTTCTGGATGTAGGTCACCAGCCAGCCGTTGATGGCGTACTCGCTGCACAGGTAGCAGAACATCATCCCGCCCAGGATCAGGAAGGACGGATTCTTCAGGAACTTCCAGGTGGTGTTGCCCTTGTTGTGCCGGTCAAGGCTGTCCTGCTTGAGGTGCATGCGGCTGAAGGCAAACACGCATCCGCAGCCGAAAATCAGCACGAAGGCCAGGCCTGCCTTCCAGGAGAAGGCGTTGCGCAGCCCCAGGAACACCAGCGGCGCAATGATCGCGCCGATGGCGAAGGAGCTGTGCAGCAGGTTGGACGCGGCGGGGCTGCCCCCGGAGAGCTTGTTGACCATGCGGTTGTCGAAGTTGGTGATGCTGCCCCGGCCAAAGCCGATGAGCAGGAACGCCAGCAGCAGCCACGCGGGTACGCCGAAGAGCGTCAGCATGAAGTAGCCCAGCACAGCCATGGCGCTGAGCAGGGTGATGGACCGGCGCTGGCCCAGCCACAGCGGGATCATGCCGCTGACCAGCCCTGCCACCAGGTTGCCCGCGGAATGGGCGGAGAGCAGCAGGCCGCTGGTGGCGTCGCTCAGGTTGTAGGCGGCCTTCAGATCGGGCATGACGCTGCCCATGGTCATGGAGAGGATACCGCTGAAGCAGAAGGCGCAGAAGCAGGTGAACAGCGTGCGTTTGTCGCCCTTGTCCAGGCGCTTGATGAAGGAAAACATGTGGGAGCTCCTTTGCGTTATGATCGGGGTGATACACAAGAACACGGGACGCATGTCACGCCCCGTGAACGGAATTCATTCGGGTATTACAGGGTTACGCCGGTCTTGAAGATGGCCAGGTCGTGGAAGCCCCGCTGCTCGGAGCAGACCTTGCGGCCGCTGGCAGCCTCCAGGACAAAGTCCATCAGCGCCTGGCTGAGCTCCGGCAGGCTCTTGCCGTCGGTGAGCAGCGCGCCGGCGTTGAAGTCGATCCAGCCGTGCTTGCGCTGGGCCAGGGGGGTGTTGGAGGCGATCTTCACCGTGGGCACGGGGCAGGCGAAGGGCGTGCCGCGCCCGGTGGAGAACAGCACGATCTGCGCGCCGGAGGCAGCCAGGGCCGTGGCGGCCACCAGATCGTTGCCGGGGGCGGAGAGCAGGTTCAGGCCGGGTACCCGCACCTTCTCGCCATAGGCCAGCACGTCCTTGACGGGGGAGAAGCCGCTCTTCTGGGTGCAGCCCAGGGCCTTGTCCTCCAGGGTGGAGATGCCGCCGGCCTTGTTGCCGGGGGAGGGGTTCTCGTAGATGGTCTGGTGATGCTCCTCGAAGTACCGCTTGAAGTCGTTGATGAGGCGGACGGTCTTGTTGAACATGGCCTCGGTCTCGCAGCGGTCCATCAGGATGGTCTCCGCTCCGAACATCTCGGGCACCTCGGTGAGGATGGTGGCGCCGCCCTGGGCCACCAGCAGGTCGGAGAACCCGCCGATGACGGGGTTGGCCGTGATGCCGCTGAAGCCGTCGGAGCCGCCGCACTTCAGGCCCACCACCAGCTTGGAGGCGGGGCAGGGCACGCGCTTTTCATCGCGCATGTTGTCCGCCAGCTCCTTGAGCAGGGCCATGGCAGCCTCGTGCTCGTCCTCCACCTGCTGGCACACCAGGAAGCGCACGCGATCCCTGTCGTAATCGCCCATGTGCTCCTCAATGATGGCCGCGCTGCTGTTTTCGCAGCCCAGGCCCAGCACCAGCACGCCGCCCACGTTGGGATGGGTGGCCAGGTTGGCCAGGACGGTGCGGGTGTTCTCCTGATCGTCGCCCATCTGGGAGCAGCCGTAGGGGTGGGGGAAGGCGTACACGCACTCCACGCCGCCGCCTACCAGGGACTGGGCGTCCTTCTCAAGGGCCTTGGCGATATCGTTGACGCAGCCCACCGTGGGCAGGATCCACAATTCGTTGCGGATGCCCACCCGGCCGTCCTTGCGGGGATAGCCCATGAAGGTGGCGGGCTCCTTCGCCTCCACCTGAGGGAAGGTGGGATGGTATTCATATTCCAGCTCGCCGGAGAGGAGGGTGTGCAGGTTCTGCACATGGACGTGCCCGCCCTTGCGGATGTCCTCCTTGGCGTAGCCGATGGGGAAGCCGTACTTGATGACCTTGCCCTGGGCGGGGATGTCCTCCAGGGCCACCTTGTGTCCGGCGGGGACGGCGTCCACGGTGGTGAGGGTCACGCCGTTCACCGTGAGGGTCACGCCCTTGTCAATGGCGGACAGGGCCACGGCCACGTTGTCCTTGGGGGTGATGCGGAGAAGCTCAGCCATGGGAAACAGGCCTCCTTCAATACAAGAATATCCGCCGCGGGCGATGGAAGCCGTCCGCGGCGGCGGAAGGAACGGGGATTACGCGCCGAACTTCTCGGTCATGACGGTGCGCATGCCGCGATTCAGGATATCCTCCAGGGACGCGGACACGGACTCGATCAGGCCGGGCACCTTGCACAGGTCGGGGCCGAAGAAGCTCTCGTTGGACAGGAAGGCACGGGCCTGGTCGGCGGGCGCCTGGTCGGAGGTGGTGGCGAAGAACTCCAGCACCGCCGCGTCATCCTGCAGGGTGTAGGGCTGGCCGTCGCGGGTGCACTCCAGCTTGCCCTCGACCACCTTGCCGCCCCGGTACAGGCTCATCAGGCTGGCCAGGGAGAAGGTCAGCCGCTCGGGCAGCTTGCCGGTGCGCTCCACGTAAACCAGCAGGCTGGGCATGCAGCGGGCGCGCCACTTGCTGACGGAGTTCAGGCAGATGGAGAGCAGCGCATGCTTGATGAAGGGGTTCATGAAGCGGCCGGTCACCGCCTCGGCGAAGGCCATCAGGTCGTCCTTGGGCAGGTCGAGGGTGGGGATGACCTCGTCGTAGAGGGTCTTCTGCATGAAGTTCAGGATCATGGGATCCTTCATGGCGTCCAGCACGATGTCGTAGCCGCACTGGAAGGCAGCAGGCACGAAGGAGGTGTGCGCGCCGTTGAGGATGCGCACCTTGCGCTGCTTGTAGGGCTTCTGGTTGTCGGTGTAGATCACCGGCAGGCCGCACTGGGGCAGGGGCAGCTCGGCACTGATGTCCTTGCCGGACTCGATGACCCACAGACCGAAGGGCTCGGCGGTGACCAGGATGCGGTCCTCATAGCCCAGCTTCTCCCAGATGGCCTGATCCTCGCCCCGGGGATAGCCGGTGACGATGCGGTCCACCAGCGTGGAGGTGAACACGCAGGCCTCCTCCAGCCACTGATCGAACTTCTCGCCCAGGTTCCAGATCTTCGCCAGGGCCTTGACGCACTTCTTGAGCATGATGCCGTTGTCGTCAATCAGCTCCACGGGCAGGATGATCAGGCCCTTGTCGGGGGCGTAGTTGAAGTGCTCCGCGCGCTCGTAGAGCAGCTTGGTCAGCTTGCCGGGATAGGTGTTGGGCGGGCAGAGCTCCAGCTTGTCGCTCTCGTCCAGGACGATGCCGGCCTCGGTGGTGTTGGAGACGATGAAGCGCAGGCTGTCCAGCCTGGCGTAGGCGGCGTAGCGGTCATAGTCGGTGTAGGCGTCCACGGCGTCCGCCACGGAGGTGACCACGCGGGTCTGCTCCACGGCCTCGCCGTCCACCAGGCCGCGCAGCATCACGGTGTAGCGGTAGTCCTGCTCCTTGAAGGCGGGGAAGAGGGTGCCGATATTGATGGGCTTCACCAGGGCGATGGAGCCGTTGAAGTCGGTCTTTTCATTGGCAATGTCAATGAAGTAGTCCACAAAGGCGCGCAGGAAATTGCCCTCGCCGAACTGCAGTACCTTCACGGGGCGCTGGGGCGCGGGAGCCATGGATGCGGTCAGGCGTTCCATTAGAAGATCCCTCCATTTGTGTCAGATTCATGCTGTGTCGATGTGACGCATGAAAATAATTACATTGTTCCTCCTAAGATTCTACTCCACTTTTGCTGTTTCGTCAATCTGTTTTCCTCCGGGGTGAAAATTTATTTGTCGGCTTTGTCCGTCTCGGCGCCAAATCCTGATATTCGTGGGAAAACTGTTGCAAATCGTTGGGAAAGCGTGTATAATTTTGACGGATGAACTTTGTGTAAACGCTTACAATTCATCCGTGGGAAAGGGATAACAGCCTGTGAATATTTACGACATTTCCAGGCGGGCGGGCGTGTCCATCGCCACGGTGTCGCGGGTGCTCAACAACAGCCCCCACGTCAGCGAAAGCACACGCAAAAAAGTCATGGCGGTCATTGAGGGGTGCGGTTATGTACCCAACGCCTTTGCCCGCGGCCTTGGTCTGAACAGCATGCAGACCATCGGCCTATTGTGCCCCAACGCATCCGATCCTTATCTGGCCCAGGCGCTGGCCAACCTGGAGCGGTCCTTCCGCGCCCATGGGTACGACTGCCTGCTCTCCTGCACGGGGATGGAGTTGTCCGCCCGCATGCAGGGGGTGGAGCTGCTCAAAACCCGCCATGTGGACGGCATGGTGCTGATGGGCTCCTCCTTCATCGAGGAGGACGACCGCAGCAACGACTGCATCCGCGAGGCGGCGGCGGCCATGCCCATCATCCTGCTCAACGGCTCCTTCGCCTGCGAGAACGTCTACTGCGTCCTGTGCGACGACCGCCGCGCCGTGTGCGAGGCCACGCAGAGCCTCATCGACAGCGGGAGACGGCGGATCCTCTACCTCTACCACAGCAAGAACTACTCCGGCCGGGGCAAGCTGGCCGGCTACTGCGACGGCCTTTCCAGCCGGGGCATCCCCCGGGATGAAAGCCTCATCAGCTACTACGGGGAGGACAAGTCCGGCATCCATCAGGTGCGGGATCACCTCTTGGCCCTGGAGAAGGCGGGGGTGCAGTTCGACGCGGTGCTCACCAGCGAGGACGTGCTGGCCGTGGGCGCCATGAAGTACGCCCGTGCCTCGGGCCGCAGCGTGCCGGAGGATCTGAGCGTCATCGGGTACAACAACAGCGCCTACTGCCTGTGCTGCGAGCCGGAGCTGACCAGCGTGGACAACAAGCTCTCCGCCATCTGCGAGCACATCGTTACCACCATGATGGGCGTGCTGGAGGGCCGCGAGATGCCGCAGAAGACCGTCTTCACCGGCGAGCTCATCCGCCGTGGTACCACATTGTAGCCCCCGTTCCGCATCTTTTGCGGACGAGTGGATAAATAACTGTTGATCAGCAAAGGAGAGATACCCCATGCAGAAATTCATGGACAAGGACTTCCTGCTCAACACGGAAACTGCCCGCGTGCTCTATCATGAGTATGCCGCCAAGTGCCCCATCATCGACTACCACTGCCATATCAGTCCCAAGCAGATCTGGGACGACCTGCGCTATGAGAACATCACCCAGGTGTGGCTGGGCGGCGACCACTACAAGTGGCGCCTGATGCGCTGCGCCGGCGTGGAGGAGAAGTACATCACCGGCGACGCCAGCGACTATGAGAAGTTCTGCAAGTGGGCCGAGGTGGTCGGCAAGGGCATCGGCAACCCCCTGTACCACTGGTCTCACCTGGAGCTGCAGCGGTTCTTCGGCTATGAGGGTGCGCTGTCCGCCAAGACTGCCGACGAGGTGTGGAACCTGGCCAACGCCAAGCTGCAGTCCGCGGGGTACTCCGTGCGCGGCCTGATCGAAATGAGCAACGTGGAGACCATCTGCACCACCGACGATCCCATCGACAACCTGGAGTACCACCAGAAGCTGCTGGGCGACAAGACCTTCAAGACCAACGTGTGGCCCGCCTGGCGTCCCGACAAGGCCGTGAACATCGAAAAGCCCGAGTTCATGGACTACATCGGCAAGCTGGCTGCCGCCGCTGAGATGGAGATCAAGTCCTTCGCCGATGTGAAGGAAGCCCTGGCCAAGCGGATGGAGTTCTTCCATGCCAACCACTGCTGCCTGTCCGACCACGGCCTGAACTACGTGGTGTACGAGCCCGCCACCGACGCCGAGGTGGAGGCCATCTTCGCCCGGAAGGCTGCCGGCGAGGCCCTGACCGACAAGGAGGTTGCCCAGTACAAGACCGCCTGCATGCTGTTCTTCGCTGCCCAGTACAAGAAGCTGAACTGGACCATGCAGCTGCACTACGGCTGCCGCCGCGACAACAACCTGACCATGTACAAAAAGCTGGGCCCGGACACCGGCTTTGACACCATCAACAACTACGCGCCCGTGGATCAGATGGCGGCGTTCCTGGGTGCCTGCGAGGCTGAGGGCAACCTGCCCCGCACGGTGCTGTACTCCCTGAACCCCGCCGACAACCAGGCCATCGACACCCTGTGCGGCTGCTTCCAGTCCTCCGAGGCTGTGAGCAAGATCCAGCACGGCTCCGCCTGGTGGTTCAACGATCACTTCCAGGGCATGACCGATCAGCTGACCTCCCTGGCCAACCAGGGCTACCTGGCGGGCTTCGTGGGCATGCTGACCGACAGCCGCTCCTTCCTGTCCTATCCCCGGCACGAGTACTTCCGCCGGATCCTGTGCCGCCTGCTGGGCGAATGGGTGGAGGACGGCCGCTTCCCGCAGGATTACGACCTGCTGGGCGACATCGTCCGCGGCGTGAGCTACGAGAACGCCAGGAAGTACTTCAACTTCGACCAGAAGTAATTGCAAACGCACAATCCCAAAGGAGCCGGGCAGTCTGTCCGGCTCCTTTTCCTTATGCCATGGGGGAGAAACAAAAGAAAAGACCTGCAATCGACTGATTGCAGGTCTTTGGAGTGGCTCAGATAGGATTCGAACCTATGACACTCCGGGTATGAACCGAATGCTCTGGCCAACTGAGCTACTGAGCCACATGGTTGCGGGGGTGGGACTTGAACCCACGACCTCCGGGTTATGAGCCCGACGAGCTACCAAACTGCTCTACCCCGCGTCATCCGATGTCGTACGGCGATCCCCGCCGGTGGCGACAAGAGATATAATACACGATTTCCAGGTGAATGTCAAGGGGTTTTTGAAAGAAATGCGGACATATTTTTAACCGGCGGCCAGGGCGCGCAATCGGCGCAGGAGAATCCCGCTGTTCCACACCAGCGCGACGGTCTGCCCGGCCAGGGAGGCCGCAGCTGCCCCGAAGAGCCGCAGCCCCGGCAGGGGAGCAAGCAGCGCGGTCAGGATCAGCGTCACGGCGGAGGATACGATGGTTCCCGTCAGCGATTTCCGTTGAAGCCCCAGCCCGGCGATCATCCCGCCGGTGACCTGCTGCAGGGAGAGCAGCGCGGCCATGGGGCACAGGAACCGCAGCAGCGCCGTCAGGGCGCGCTGGTTGTACAGGTGCAGGCTGATCACCTCCGCGCCCAGTCCCAACGCCAGCGACGCAGCCACACCGATGCCCCCTGCCGCCAGCAGCAGCTGGCACATCACCCGGCGCAGGCGGCGGGGCTGCTGCTCCAGCCGGGACACCGTGGGCGTGGCCACGGTGCATACCGCCCCGGTGACGATGCCGGGGAGCATCATCAGCGGCATGGCCATGCCGTTCAGCAGCCCGAACTGGGCGGCTGCGACGGAGCCGGACAGCCCGGAGCGGCGCAGGCACATGGGCAGCAGCACGGCGTTCAGGGTACGCATGCCCGTCAGGCACAGTCGGGACACCGCCATGGGTACGCTCAGGTGGAAAAGCTCCTTCATCAGCGCAGGGCTTGGCAGGGCCAGGCTCCGGGGGAGATGCACGGCACGCCGCAGCAACAGCAGCGCCAGGCAGGCCGCCGCGAATTCCGCTGCCTCGGGCAGGGCTGCTGATAATGCGACACTCCGCCTGCCCAGCCGCCACAGCAGCACCGCGGACAGCAGGAAGCGCACCGTCTGCTCGGCGCATTCGTTCAGCGCGGGGGTGAGGGTGTCCTGCCGGCCGCAGCAGTAGCCGTTGTACACGCTGCACTGGCCCAGAAGGGCAATCGCCGGAATCCCCGCCAGGATGGCCGGGAGCGTCTGCGAATCCCCCAGGAGCCACGCCAGCAGCGGCGAGCATATCAGCAGCACAGGCATGGTGATCAGCGCGATGCGCCTGTTCAGCCGCAGCCCTGCCCTGAGCACATTGGGCTGATCCACGGCAGGATGCCGGGCGGTGACGCGGCTCATGGCGGCGCTGGTTCCGGCGGTCACTGGGGTCAGGGCCAGCATGCCCACGGAATGGGCCATCTCCATCACGCCCAGGGCCTCCGCGCCCATCAGCCGGGCGAAGATCAGGTGCAGGGCAAAGCCCAGCCCCCGGGTAAAGCTGTTGCCCAGGGTCAGGATCAACGCCTGTTGTTTCAGGCTCCGGGCCATGGCGGACACCTCCTTGCGCATGCAGGAGGATATGCGCCCCGGACGCGGAAATTGCCTGTCCGTCAGGAACACGGCTGCGGTTGACACGCATGGCGCGAATCGCTATAATTGAAGAAAATGCCGGAGGAAGGCGAATGAGTATGGATAAATGGGATTCCCGATTCATGGAGATGGCGCACGTCATCGCCGGTTGGACCAGCTGCTTTGTGCCTGGGCGAAGTATCGGCTGCGTCATCGTCAAGGACAAGCGCATCATGACCACCGGCTACAACGGCGCGCCGGCGGGGCTGCGTACCTGCCGGGAGCGGGGCGAGTGCATGCGCCGCAATCTGGGCATTCAGTCCGGCACACGTGCGGAATTGTGCTACGCCATCCATGCCGAGCAGAACGCCATCATCCAGGCGGCGAAACTGGGCGTGTCCATCGACGGGGCGACGCTGTACTGCACGCATCAGCCCTGCAGCGTCTGCGCGAAGATGATCATTAATGCGGGCATTAAGCGCGTGGTGTACCAGGAGGGTTACCCAGATGATTTCTCCCTGCAGATTTTCGCCGAGGCCGGGATTCAGCTGGAGAAGTTCGACCCGGAAAACGCTCCCGCCGTCAACTGACGCAGCCCCCAAAAAGCAAAAAGCGGCCGAAGCCGCTTGAATGCAGAAATCAGAAGCCCGGCTTTTCCTCGGGGTTGGGCTCCTTGCCAACGCACCAGCCCCGCAGCTTGTTGACTGTCCGTTCCACCGCGTCCCGGCTATTCTTCCAAGGCTCGTCGCCAAAGCGGTAGTCGTACTTCTTGATGAACCAGGAGATGTCCTCCTGCATCCTGTCCAGGTTGCGGGTTTCCAGCTCGCACAGGGTGTCCACGAAATCGGCCAGCTCCTTGGGGGAGAGCTTCTCCGGGGCTTCCTCCAGCAGCTGGGCGGCGTGGGGCAGGCACAGGCCCTTGCCGCCGGCGAAGGCCTGGCGGAACTCCGTGTCCGTCTTGTACAGGTGGAAGAAGGTGCGGCGGTAGCGGGCCATGTTCTCGGCAATGCTGTCACACATGATGCAGGTGTGGGACAGCTTCGCAAGCTCCCCGGCCTGCTCGGTGAGCTTGCGGCGGGCGGCCTGCCCCTTGCTGGTCACGCGATCCATCAGGGACGCGTCGGCATAGGCATGGGCGGCCTTGCGCAGTTCAAGGAAGGGCTTCTTCACCCGGTCGCGGGTTTCAATCATGTGGCTCTCCAGCATCAGAGCGTGGCCCAGGCGGTTTTCGCCCACAAAGAGCATGGTCTGGTGGTGACGGCAGAAGCCCTTGTCGTTGACCTGCACGCGCACGTCCGGCTCCATCACCGACGCGCCCAGGTAGCGTTCCGCTTCGCCCAGCTCCGTCTTGCGCTCCAGGGCGCACAGCAGGCATTCGCCGTCCAGCTTCATGGCGTCCCACAGGGGAATGGTATCGATATGGTATCTCATGGCTTATGCACATCTCCTCATGGCGGTATAGAAATCCGGCGGATCAGCGACGGCCGGAGCATATCCATAGTATAGCACATTCCACGGCCCTTCGTCACCCTGAAAATGCATCATCTGCAAAGGAGGCTGATCCCATGAATGTATCCGACGGCATGAACTACGCCCCCAGAGGCAAGGCCCAGCCCGTGGTGAAGCCCGGCGAGTTCGTCTTTTCCGCGGCGCACCTGGATCACGGGCACATCTACGGCATGACCAACGGTCTGCTGGAAGCGGGCGCGACGCTGAAGTACGTCTACGACCCCGACCCGGCCAAGGTGGCCCAGTTCATCAGGACCTACCCCCAGGCCATCCCTGCCGACAGCGAGGAGCAGGTGCTGGCGGATCAGGACACCCGCCTGGTGGCCGGTGCTGCCGTGACCAGCGAGCGCTGCGCCCTGGGCCTGCGGGTCATGGACGCGGGCAAGGATTACTTCACCGACAAAGCCCCCTTCACCACCCTTCAGCAGCTGGAAAGCGCGAAGCGCAAGGCGCGTGAAACCGGGCGGAAGTACATGGTCTATTACAGCGAGCGCCTGCACGTGGAGGGCGCGGTGCTGGCGGGGTATATGATCGAGCAGGGCGAAATCGGCCAGGTGATTCACGTGGAAGGCGTTGGCCCCCACCGCCTGGGCGCGCCGGGACGGCCTGCCTGGTTCTTTGAAAAGGAGAAATACGGCGGCATCCTGTGCGATATCGGCAGCCATCAGATCGAGCAGTACCTGTACTTCGCCGGGGAAGAGGACGCGAGGGTCACCGCCAGCCGCATTGGAAACTACGGCCATCCCGATTACCCTGAGCTGGACGATTTCGGCGACTGCACCATCACCGGCGCCAAGGGCACCACCAACTACTTCCGCGTGGACTGGTTCACCCCCGACGGGCTGAGCACCTGGGGTGACGGCCGCACGCTGATCCTGGGCACCAAGGGCTACATGGAGCTGCGCAAGTACGTCAACGTGGCCTCCGGGCAGCCGGGCGGCAACCATATCTACCTGGTCAACGGCCAGGGGGAGAAGTACATCAACGCCACCGGCGTCACGGGCTATCCCTTCTTCGGTCAGCTGATCCTTGACTGCCTGAACCGCACCGAGCACGCCATGACCCAGGCCCATGCCTTCAAGGCGGCGGAACTGTGCCTCCAGGCCCAGAAGCAGGCGGAAATGATCCGCGGATAACATGGATGCAGCCCGTCCTTCCCGCAGGGGGAGGGCGGGCTTTTTGTGTGCATGTTCGGCGAAGGCGGGGCATACCCTTGCATGAAAGCGAGGGGATGCGCATGAGCCGCGGGCAGAAACGGCGCTACAGGCGGGATCGGGGACAAGCCATGCTGCGCAGGCTGCTGCTGTTCCTGACGGCGATGGTTGTCCTGGCAGGGGTGGCCTCCCACTTTACGGGGCGGGCGAGCATCACGGCCACGCCTCTGCCTGCGCCCACCGCCACGCCGGTGACCGCCGCCTTTGACGAGACGGTGACCACCCGGGAGGTGAATCTGCCCCAGGACGTGTGGTACGCCATTCAGACGGGGGTGTACTCCACCCGGGAGGCTGCCGAGGGCCGCGTGAATGCCTATGCCGACCGGGGCGCGCCGGGCTATGTGGCGGAGGACGGGGGCAAGTGGCGGGTGTTCATTGCCTGCTACGGCAGCAGGGAGGACGCATCCGCCGTGCGGGAGCGGCTGACCACCATGCAGCAGGTGGATACCTACCTGCACGAGTGGCAGTGTCCTGCGCTGACGCTGCGGCTGTCGGGCATGGCGGGGCAGCTGGATGTGGCGGAGGCCGGGCTGTTCCTGCCGGGACAGACGGCGGCGCTGCTGCGGGACACGGCCATCGCCCTGGATGCGGGGGAGATCATGCCCGACGCGGCCCGGGCCACCGTGGCTTCCATCGGGGATAGCATGACCCTGTGGGCGCAGACGGCCCGGGAACGCTTCGCCCAGCCTTATCCGCCGCTGGTGGAGGCGATCCTGGCCATTGCCCAGGAATGGCCAACCCGGCAATCCGCCATGGAGCAGGCGAAGGACGCCACCGCTCTGTCCGCGGCCATGAAGCAGCAGGCCATGGCGCTCTATGACCAGACGGGGGATCTGCGGCGGATGCTGATGGAGTAGCTTCCCGGATGCGTCATAGGGTGCATCCCGCGATGGATCGGGTGATTCGGCGGCAGCCTGTCGCTTCGGCTTGCGTGGTGATGGCGGGCATCCCCAGCAAATGAAAAGAGCCGCACCCCTCATGCAGGGGTACGGCTTTTCTGTGTCTGCGATGCTTACCGAAGGGGCCTTACGCCGGAGACGGACTCCCCCAGGGCCAGGGCGCGGATGGCGGCGGCAACACCATTGTCCAGGCAGGGGAGGGTGATATAATCCGCAGCGGCCAGGGCGGCGGGGGTGGCGTTGCCCATGGCCACGCCGAAGCCTGCGGCTTCCAGCATGGACACGTCGTTGTCGTTGTCGCCGATGGCCATCACCTGCGCCATGGGGATGCCCAGGCGCTCCGCCAGGGCGGTCAGGGCAGCACCCTTGTTCACACCGCGGGGGTTGATCTCAATGTTGTCGATCCAGCTGGAGGTGACCTCCACCTCCGGGCAGAGCGCGCCGATTTTTTCCCGCAGGGGCAGCAGCAGCTCCGGCTCCGTGATGGAGGTGACGACGAACTTGCTCACCCGGGCCAGCCGGGGCTCCACCGCATCGGGAGCGGTTATCACCCGGGTGCGCCCGCCCTCCCGATCCATGAAGGTGCCCCAGGCTTCCTTCAGCTGGCCGGTGTAGGCGCTGGGTCGGCTGAGGGCCACGTCGTGGTCGCTGAACAGGGCGAAGGGCAGTCCGGCCTGCTGAATCAGCCCGTACACCCGGCGGGCGACGGCCTCGGGGATATGGCGGCTGCTGGCCTCCGGTCCCAGGGGCTCCAGGAGAATCACGCCGCCGTTGAGGGCGATAATGTGCATGGACAGTCCCGCATCGTATGCATGGAAGCTGGCGTCGTCCGGCGCGCGGCCGGAGGCCAGGCACAGGTGGATGCCCCGGGCCTGGGCAGAGCGCAGGGCCTGCAGGTTCACCGGGGGAATCACGCCCCGCTCCCGGCCCAGCAGCGTACCGTCCATGTCCATGGCAATGAGTCGAATATCAGGCATAAGCAATCCTTTCACAGGGATGATGATCCGTCAGAAGGGGCAGGGCACGGTGAAGGTTTGCCCGTCCAGCCGGGGCAGCTCGCCGCCGGTATCCAGCGTCAGGGACGCGGCGCAGAGCATCAGCTTGCCCTGTACCTTTTGCACCCGGTTGAAGGCCCGGTCGCCGTACACGTCGTCCCCCAGCAGCGGATGCCCCAGGGCAGCCATGTGCGCCCGGATTTGATGGGTGCGCCCGGTGACCAGATGCACCCGCAGACGGCTGACCGGCCCGCTCTCGATGGTCTCGTACTCGGTGACGATGGGCCGGGCTCCGGGAACGCTGTGATCCAGCACGGTGACCCGGGCAGCCTGCGCGTCCTTCACCAGCCAGGCGTGGCAGGTGGCGGCGGGGGGCTTCATCATGCCCCGCACCAGGCAGATGTAGCGCTTGTCCATGGTGCGCTCCCGGAAGGCACGGGTGAGGATCTCCTCAGCCCGGGCGTTCTTCGCCATGAGGCACAATCCGCAGGTCTGGTTGTCCAGGCGGTGGCAGGGGCGTGGAGGGTGAGCGGCGGGGTCGCGGAGACGCAGATAGCGCAGGGCCAGCTCCGTCAGGGATGCGCCGCCCTTCTCGTCCGGCTCCACGGACACCCCGGCCCGCTTGTTGATGAGCAGCACGTCCTCGTCCTCGTACACCACATCCACCGGCGGGGCGGACTGCTCCATGCAGTAGACCTGCACCGTCTGTCCGGCGGATACCCGGGCTTCCGGCTTCACTCGCCGCCCGTCCAGCTTCACGTCCCGGCGGCGGAAGGCCTCCCGCACCACCGGCGCGCTCAGCTCCGGCAAAAAACGGCGGAGGCATGCGTCGATCCGCTGGCCCTCCGCCGATGCTTCGATCTGAAATGTGTATACTGCCATTGTTATTGCACCATGGCCGCGCGCAGGGTACCCCACCGCGGCGTTCGCTGATAGAGCTGCTTCACCCCTGCCAGCATGGCAGGCGTGGGCTGCACGGTCAACAGGGTGGCCAGCACCTCGTTCATTTCCCGCAGGGATACGCCCTGCTTGGCCAGCATGCGCAGATCCTCCACGGCCTCTTCCTCGGTGATCTCCGGGCGCAGCGCGCCGGTCAGCAGCCCGTACATCTGCTGGAAAAGGGGCTTCTCCTCGGGGAAAATGCCCGCCATGGCGCCGTGCAGGGTTTCCTCGTCCATGTCCATGAGGCCTGTCCAGGGGTCGGCCTGCCCCAGCATCCGCTCGGGCTCGGCCAGGCCGGGATGCAGCAGCAGCATGTCGCCGTGGCGGTCGTAGGTGTAGTCGTACTCGCAGCGCAGGAAGCGCTGGGCCAGGGGCAGACTGTCGGCGTAGGTGCCGTGGAGGACATCCTGCATCAGGCGATTGAGGGGCTCCTGCGCATGCATCAGCCCGCCGATGTAAAGCAGTGCACGGACGGTATCGTCAAAGCGGATCAGCTTTTCCCGCAGCTCCTCATGGGCGCGGGAGGATATAATCAGCGTCAGGGGGATGAGCAGCTCCCGGGGCAGGTGGACGAAGATCCGCTCCTCCTCCCGGGAGATGGTGCACCACAGGCGGCGCACCAGGCCCTCCGCCGCGCCGGTTTCCTCCCATTCCATCAGCTCGCAGGTACCGTCCAGCACCAGCAGACGCTCCAGCAGCATGTGCTCCTCAAAGGTCAGCAGCGCCGCCTCCGCAGGCAGGCTGCTGAGCACCTGGGCGCGCAGGGACTGGGTGGTGTGCAGGCGGGTGGCCACGGGATGCTCCTGAGCATCGTAGGAGGCGGCGTACAGCTCCTCCACCCTTCCGTCGTCACAGCCGCAGAACAGGCCGAAGTCCGGCAGGGCGGAGAGACGTTCCTCGCAGGCCTCCAGCTGACGCGCCCGAAGCACGCTCATGGTTTTGTCAGCCCAGGTCAGGGGCTGGATGTTGCTCTCGCGCAGCATTGATCCTCCTCACCCGCGGGCCTGTGGCCGGCAGGTTTATGACAGCTTCATGATCCAGTCGTTCTGGTCGGGCAGCTTGCCCCACTGGATGCCGGTCAGGGTGTCGTAGAGCTTCTGCGCCACCGGGCCGATCTCATTGTTGTTCAGGGTGAGCGTCTCGTCCTTCCAGCACAGATGGCCCACGGGGCTGATGACCGCCGCCGTGCCGGTGCCGAAGGCCTCGGTCAGCTTGCCGGACTTGATGTCCGCAAACACGTCCGCGATGGCCAGGCGCTCCTCGCTGACCTCATAGCCCAGCTGGGCCGCCACCTTCAGGATGGAATCGCGGGTGATGCCCGGCAGGATGGAGCCGTTGAGCTTGGGGGTAACAATCTTGTTGCCGTAGGCGAACATGATGTTCATGGAGCCGACTTCCTCGATGTACTTCTGCTCCACGCCGTCCAGCCACAGCACCTGGGAGTAGCCCTTCTGTGCGGCTGCCTCGCCCGCCAGAATGGACGCGCCGTAGTTGCCGGCGCACTTGGTGAAGCCCACGCCGCCGCGCACCGCGCGCACATAGGCGTCCTCCACATAGATGCTCACGGGCTTCAGGCCCTCGGCGTAATAGGCGCCCACGGGGCTGAGGATGATGAAGAACAGGTAGTGATGGGCCGCATGCACGCCCAGATGGGGATCCAGGGCGATCATGGTGGGGCGGATGTACAGGCTGGTGTCGGGGGAATGGGGCACCCAGTCCTGATCAATCTCCAGCAGCTTCTTAAGGCCCTTGAGAGCGGTTTCCTCGTCCAGGGCAGGCATGCCCATGCGCTCGGCGGAGCGGGTCATGCGGGCGAAGTTGGCGGTGGGGCGGAACAGCTGCAGGCCGCCGTCCTGGCGGCGGTAGCACTTCATGCCCTCGAAGATGGCCTGGCCGTAGTGCAGCACCATTGCTGCCGGGCTCATACTGAAATCGCCGTAGGGCACGATGCGGGCGTCCTTCCAGCCCTCGCCCTTGACGTAATCCATCAGGAACATGTGATCTGTAAAGTAATTGCCGAAGCCCAGCTTGCTTTCGTCCTGGGGCTTCTGCTTGCGCTGCTCTGACAGGGTGACTTTGATCTCCATACGCTTTTCCTCCGCTTCAAAATCCTGTCGTATCCTTCGGCAGGGACCACGCGCTTTGTCGTGTATTCTCTATTATACTGTCATCGCGGGGGATGTCAAGGGCGCGGGAGGGCCGCAGGGGCGGGAATGTGTTGTATTTGCGCTGTATTTTGGCAGCAGGCATGAATCGCGGGACGCATGCACAGGGGATAAGTCCGCGCAAGAGCGGTTGCCCAGAACGCGGATCTTACCTTGCCCCGCAGGCTGATCCATCAAAGCTCCTTCATGAAATAATGCTGCGAAACATCCTTGAACACAGGAACAATTTGAAATAATTGCCTGTATCCCATCTTCTCATAAAACGCAGGGGCCTGAAAGCTGTATGTATTCAACAGGATGCGTTTCATGTGATCCGCGGCCGCGTCGCTTTCCACCCTTTTCAGCAGCAATTCGCCATAGCCCCTGCCGCGGTATTGTTCCGCAACGCAGAGAAATTCGATCTCCACGGTGTCAAACACAGCGCTCGCAACAATGCCTGCCACAACATGCCCGTTCTCCTCGATGCAATAGCTGTAGTCGCACCCGTCCTTCATGTATTGAGCGTTGTATTCCCGGAGCATCTGCTGAACGGTATTGTTGATATCGCCTGTGCTTTTCCTGATCTGCATAAGGATCAGCCTCCAATGCATTCCGGTTGGATAGATACTGCCATCGCTGTGCGGCCTTCCAGAAAGGGTCGGGCAGATTTGCCGAGGCCCGCAGGCGGCTCTCCGCTGCCCAAAATCAACAAAGCGGCCCGCAGGCCGCTTCGCTGACGCGCTCAGATTTCGTCCAGAAGCTCCTCCATGGAGAAGGGAAAGTAGAATACCCCTGACGCTGCCGGGGCGATGATGGACTCCTGCACGAAGAACACCAGGTTGCCCTCTCCGTCCATGTAGAAGTCCTCCTCCGGGTAGAAGCAGGCTTCCAGCCGCTCGTAGGTCAGATCGTCGTAGTAATCAACCTCGCCGCCGGCAAGCTGCTCCTGGATAACCTCCCATACCAGCATGCGCACCAGCTCGTCCGCCTTGGCGGTCTGCCGGGTCTGCAGCCACTCGTCCGTTTCGCCCGGCTCCAGGATGCCCAGCAGGTAGGGCAGGCTGGTGACGTTCCCGGCCTTCTCCCCGGTGAGGGCGAAGGTGTGCCCGCTGACCACGCTGGACACCGCCGCCCCGGTGAGGGACTCGTTGGTGACCTTCACCGACAGGTACTGCCCGTCATTGCAGGTGATCTCGCTGGTGATACTGGTGACGGCCTGCATGGGGGAGTCGGGATCCAGAGCCTCCACCGCCATGGGCACCGCGAAGCTGAAGGCGTCGTCCACCAGGTAGGCGTAGAACTCGTTGATGGTCAGGGCCACCTCGTCCTCCGCCTCCACGTAAGGGTAGGCGTAGCGGTACACGTACCGGGCGGAGGCCTCGTCCGCGTCCTCGGGGTAGCAGTATACGCCGGAAAGCTCGCTCAGGGCCAGGGGCTCCGCCAGGGCGGAGGCGCACGCCAGCGTCAGGGCCAGCAGCATCAGCAGGAATCTCTTCATCCGTTTCTTCTCCTCTGTCTGGTGATTCGTTGTTCGCCTCAGGCCAGATCCTCCGCGGCGGAGATGGCAGCAATGTTGCCCTCGCCCACGGCCTTGGCGATTTGAAGGGGCTGACCGGTGCAGTCCCCTGCGGCGTACACCCGGGGCAGGCTGGTCTGCATCCGCCGGTTCACGGCGATGAAGGCCCCCTCCGTTTTCAGCCCGGGCAGCAGCCGATCCGGCGCCACTGCCGGGCGGAAGACAAACACCCCGTCGTACAGGCGGGAGCCCTCGGCGGTGGTCACGGCGATGCGCCCCTCCTGCCGGGCAAGGGCCTTGGGTGTGCCGGGGATGATGGTCAGACGGTCGGGAACGTCGTGGGGGGCCAGGCGGTAGTAGTCCACCTTCGCGGCCAGACGGCTGAGGAAGTCCGCTTCCTCCACGCCACCCTGCCAGGCGGACAGCACTGCCACGTCCTTCCCGCGGTAGAACATGCCGTCGCAGGTGCCGCACCAGCTGACGCCCTGCCCCAGCAGCTCCTCCTCGCCGGGGAGCAGCCGGGGCTTGGCCGCGCCCATGGCCAGCACCACCGCCCGGGATTCCATCACGTCGTTGCCCACCAGGGTCATGAAGGTATCGCCCAGGGGCTGCACCTGCCGGGCCACCCCGGCGATGACCGCCGCTCCCGCGTCCTCCGCCTGCCGGCGGAAAATGCGCAGCAGCTCCTGCCCGGAAACGCCGGGCAGCCCGGGATAATTGTCGATGCGCTCAGCCCTGGCCAGCCATCCGGCATTGGCCCCGGATACCACCACCGCGCAGTCCAGGTCGCGCTTGCGGGCGGTGAGAGCGCAGCTCCAGGCCGCGGGGCCGGAGCCGATGATCAGCAGATCCAGCATGGTTACCTCCTTTTGGGGTCAGTAGGTGTAGCGGGCCGCCAGCCAGGGCATACCGTTGTAGGTGCCGTAGGCGTCGCCGTAGATGCGGTAGGACTTGCCCACCTCCCAGGTGGTCTTGGTGAAGTTCTCCACCAGCACCGGCTGGCTCTGGCCGTCCGCGCTGGTGTTGATCACCGCCATCTGCGGCTTCTCGCTGACCAGGTCCGGGATGGTGCCCTCCGCCAGGTACACCTGGGACTTGGCCACGCGCACGGTGATGTTGCTCAGCAGCTCGGAATAGCCGGCCGCGTCCAGGGGCCAGGCCTTGGGGGTGTAGACGTTGGGCTCGGGCACGTAGTAGATCACATAGTTCACGGTGGAGGTCTTCTTGCCCTCCATGGCGGAGGTGATGGTGATGGTGTTGTCGCCGTAATGGTCGAAGATGGCGTTGAAGGAGAACTCGCCCGTGGAGTCCACATTGGTGATGTTCAGGTCGGCATGGGGGGTCAGCACCTCCACGGTGGCGCCGGGGAGCGTGGTGGCGCGGATCTCGATGGTCTGCGCGGTGGTGGAGGTATAGGTATCGGCGGACAGGTCCAGGGGGATCTCCTGGGGCTCGCGGTAGAGGGTGACCGTCAGCTGGTTCTCCCGGCAGTACTGGCTGCGCACGCGAATGTCAAACACATTGTCGCCAATGGGCTGGACGGTGGCGTTGTAGGAGAGGGTGCCGGTTTCGGAGGAGACGGTGTCGGACACGTCGTCGCCGTTGATGGTGACTGTGGAGCCCGGGCGCACGGTCAGCTTCATGGTATACATGGCGGTAGCGACCTCGGTGCGCAGCCCGTCGGGGGCCTCCAGGGAAATGGGACTCAGGGGGATGGATATGTCGTAATCAATGGGATCCATGGGCTGCTGGCGGCCGCTGGCGGTCTTGACAAAGGGGGTGAGGGTCACCGTCATGGTGTCGCCCACAAAGTCCACCAGGTCGTCATACCAGGTGTGGTCGGCCACCTCCACCGTGGCAAAGCCGCCGGTGACGATGTAGGAGGCGTGCAGCTCGCGGATGTAGATCTGCGTGCCGTCCTCCCCGGGGATCAGAATGGTGTGGGCGGCCAGGTCGTCCTTGATGGAAGCCGTGACGGAGGGGCGGTTCTGCTCCCTGACCTCGGCCCGCCGGGCCTTGAAATACTCAAAGCCGAAGAAGCCGCACAGCCCCACCACGCCCGCCATCAGCACAATGGCCAGGAACCGGGCGATGCGCCGCAGCCCCCTTGCCCGGGAGGGCAGCTTGCCGGTCAGCTGGGTGGACTGGGGCAGCTGCCATGCGCCGTAAACCTCCGTCTCCTCCCACAGGGGATCGTAGGAGCGGGAATCGTCCCAGTCCGTGCGAACGATGCGGTGGGTCTGCGTGCCCTCGGCGTTCTCCTGCACAGGCTTGCCGTCCCGCTTGATGCGCACGGTGGTGCGGGGATCGTCCTCCACGTTCCAGAAGGTGTCGGCGCTGGCATGGGTGCGGATGGTCATGCCGGAGGGGGCGCTGCCCCGCTCGGCGCTTTCCCGGCGCAGCCTGCGCTGCTGCTGGGCGCCCTCCTGCTTGCGCTGCTTGAGCTCGGCCATTTCCCGGGCCAGCTGATCCCGTGCGTCCGGGGCGCGGGCGGCGTCGCCGTCCTCGTCCACGCGGATGTATTCCTTCCCCCGGGCGTCGTCGCTCAGGGTGACCTTCCAGGCGGGGGAGCGGTTCTGCTCATCCTCCAGGGGTTGGCCGCATTTCTGGCAGCGGGGCAGAGAGGCGCGGTTCCATTGACCGCAGTTGGGACATTTCATGCAGGCAATAATCTCCTTTGGTATCAGCATGGCGCGGAGCGGGCGGAATCATACGCCGCTCCGGGGAAAGGGCGGGGGATTACTCGCCGTCGTCCAGAACGAGGAAGCTGTTCTGCAGATAATCGTCCATGACCTCGCGGCTGTGCACCCAGTTGATCTCCTGCACGGCCATGCTGGCGTAGTTGATGGGCGTGGCGTCGCCGTCCTGGGGGATGCGCAGCTCCTCCACCGTGGCGCCCCTGAGACCGTAGGCGTATTCCATGGCCTGCACCATCTCGTCCAGGTTCATGTTGGTCAGGGTGGTGTTGGCCATGACGGAGTCCACCAGATCCCTGGCCTGCTCGTAGGAGATTTCCCGGCACTGATCCGCCAGGGTGGACAGCACCGTGCGTACCCGCGGGGTGCGCATGAAGTCGCCGCCGCCCCCGGCCTTGCGGATGCGCATGTAGATCACCGCTGCATGCCCGCCGAACAGGTAGGTGCCCGCCTTGTTCATGGCGGGGGTGGTGGCAGTGCGGGAGATGCGGTAACGGTTGAGGTAATCGGCCTCGGCGTCGGTGACGGTGAGGGTCACGCCGCCCAGGTAGTCAATGATGGTCTGAATCTGGTTGAAGTCGAAGAGGATGTACTTCTCCACCTTCACGCCGATGTGCTGGCTGATGACCTTGCACAGGGCCTCGGGGCCGTAGTTCTTGGCGATGTAGTTGATGCGGCCGATCTTGCCGTCAGGCCGCTCCACCAGCGCGTCGCGGATGAAGGAGGTCAGCATGACCCGGTGGGCGCGGGTGTCCACCGTCACCAGCACGATGCCGTCGGTGTTGCCCAGGTTGCCGGGCTTGCCGTACCACTGGTCCACGCACAGCAGGAGATAATGATGCTGCCCGTCAAAGGGTTCGGGCAGCTCCTCATAGGGGATGGTCTCAATGGGCTGGGGCTGATCCGCCAGGGCGGGCGCGGCCATGAGCAGCAGCACGCAGGCGAGCATCAGGGAGACAAGGCGCTTCATCATCACAATACCGCTCCTTTGCAAAGAAGGATTTCCGGGGGGATACTCATCTCATTCAACGGATGATCCGCCCTGTTTTGTCCAGGGTAAAGGTCAACGACTATCATTATAGCATCGCGAGGAAAAAATGGAAAGGGGCGGGGCGGAAAAGTTTACGCCGTGAAAAACGCCCCCGCAGTTCTTCTGCGGGGGCGCGGGGGCTTATTTCTTGCCGGAAGCATTCCTGACGGCCAGCTCCGTCTGAATGCGCACGTTGTTCACCATTTCGCCGAAGCCCCGGGCCAGCAGCGAAACAAACCAGGATACCAGGGAGCCCAGGGCCGCCACGATGAAGCCCATGATGACCATGACGCCGCCCAGAGGGCTGTTCGCTCCGGCGGCAATCAGCAGGAAGCCCAGCACCACGGAACCCAGGACGCCCAGCACGCACAGAATATCGGCAGCAGAGATGATCTTGGGCCCGGAGCTGCCGTACATGCTGGCCTCCTGCGACGGGGCTGCCGCAGCAGGTTCGGCGGTATCATCAGCCGGGGACGGCGCCTCGTGCTCCTTGAGCAGGGCATCAATGGCATCGCGGACGTCGTGATCCACGGTGTTCTCCCGACATTCACGGATGTACTCATACGCCGCCTGGCGTTCAGCCTCGTCCCGGCCTTTGGCGAAGATGCGGATGTTTTCGGCGCATACCTCGCACAGCTCCCTGCCGGGCAGAATGTCGGAAGCGCTCCCCTCAAAGGCTTTGCTGCACATGGGACAGATCATCATATTGCTTCCTTCTTGGTGATGTCAATGGTTTCCATACAGTATAGCACCCGGATGCTTCCCGCGTCAACATCGCCTTCCGCGGGCACAAAAAAGGAAGCGGCCCGGTGACCGCTCCCTTTTTCATGGCTCAGAATGCCTTGCGGATCATTTCGTCCAGCTGGTTCTTGGGCTGATAGCCCACGCGCTTGTCCACCACCTGCCCGTCCTTGAACAGGATCAGGGTGGGGATGCTCATCACGCCGAACTTCATGGCCAGGTCGGGGCAATCGTCCACATTCACCTTGCCCACGGCCAGCTTGCCCTCGTTCTCCTCGGACACCTGCTCCACCACGGGGGCCAGCATCCGGCAGGGGCCGCACCAGGTGGCCCAGAAGTCCACCAGCACGGGCTTGCCCGGCTGCGCAATAAAGCTGTCAAATGTATCCTGCTTGATTTCCGTTGCCATACATCAGTCTCCTTCCAGCTTGATCTTGCCTTCCGTCTGCGGAATGATGCGGGTCAGCTGCGGCTTCCACTTGGGGTCGGCCCTGCGGCGCTTCTCCGTGATCAGCAGGGCGATGGCGGATGCGGCCAGGCCGATGCCCGCGCCGATGCCACCGGCCAGCTCCCGCGCCTGTGGGAACAGCGCCGCGCCCAGGAACATGCCGCCCAGCAGGCACACCAGGGGCATGGTATACGCAATCAGGGACGCCTGCATAAACGTGTTCGTGGGCAGCTCCACCACAGCGGAATCGCCCACCTTGGCACGGCCCTTGACCGTCAGTACGTTCTGCTTCTGCTGGCCGCCGCAGGCATTGCACTTCTCGCAGTCCTCAGGGCGACAGAAAGTAATCTCCAGCCATTCGCCGCGCACGGCGGTTACCTCGCCAATTCGTTCCATATTCATCCTCGCTCCTGTGCAACACAAGTTGGTAGGGACAGTATAGCACATTTCTCTGCGAAAGAAAAGCCCTTCTGCAGGAAAGTATGCAAAAATGAACCGGGCGGGGCGGCGCAGATCAATATTCTGCTCCCTGCCCAAAAGCATACCCGTTTTTCAGCGGCTTGAAACCTGTTTTCCTTCCCCGGCGGTGATCACCCGCACACCGGAGGGCTCCACCCCGGCATGGGCCTGGGCCATGGTCAGCAGCAGCGCGGTCTCCCCGTCGGTGAGCGTGGCCTTCTCCGTCACGATGGTTACGCTGCCCTCCGCCACCACCGCCGCGCAGGGGGCAATGCCGCTCTCCAGCAGCGCGCCCTCCAGGGCGGTCTGCTTCTGGCGGACGTCGATGAGCCGCTGGAGCTGGGCGGCGGCGTCGGCGCGGGTCTGGGCGTCCAGACTTTCCTGGGCGCAGAGCGCTTCCAGGGCTGCCATGTCCTTGAGGGCCGCAGCGTCCCGCTCCTGTCGGTACTGCTCGATGGGCGCGGCGGTGGGGGCGGCGACCTCCGTTACCGGAATGGTCACGGTGGCGGCCTCCTGCACCAGCTGACGCTGATTGACCAGGTAGCTGACCGCCATGGTGGTCAGCAGCAGCGCCAGAAGCAGCAGGTTGCGGTGCTTATGGATCCAGTTGCCCATGCGATGAACCTCCTTTTCGTTCGAAAACCTCCACCCGGCTGGCGTCCAGCCCCATCAGCGTGGTTACGGCCCGGGTGAGCCTCAGCCGCACGGCGATGTCCGCCGCCCCGTCAGCCACCAGCACCGCCCCGCTGGGGACCGTGGCCGTCTGCCCATCGGAGGTGGCTTCGTAGTAGAGGATGACCTCCACCGTGCCCGCCCCCTCCATGGAGGACAGCACCTGCTCCAGCCGGGCCTCCTCCCGGCTGCGGGCGGAGGATACCTCCAAGTTCCCCAGCGCCAGGCACAGGATCACTGCCCCGGCCAGCGCGGCCAGGAGCCAGCCGTCCTTGCGCCATCGCTCGCGGATCCGCTGCCAGAGCATGCCCTCACCTCGTTTCCCCGCCTGCGTGGGAGGCTTCCGCCTGCCGCTCATACACGGCCATGGCAGCGGACGGATCCCCTGCCCGGGCGGAAGTTTCCGTCAGGACGGTGGCGGGGGCGGCGGGCCCCTCCGGCAGCTGAAGCAGCCCCTGCATACCCTCCAGAAAGCACAGCGCGGCCATGAGCCCCGCTGCCAGCATGGCCGTGCGGCGCAGGGAGCCCTCCGGCAGCAGCCAGGACAGCACCGCCAGGGTCAGCGTCAGGGCGGCGAAGCGGTGCATAAGCGTCAGCATGGGGAGCCTCCTTCATCGCAGCATCATGGTCATTCCGCTGACGCCGATGAGCTGCGCCATCAGCATCAGGAACATGGCGGCGGTGCACAGCTGGATGATGAACAGCAGCATCAGCACGCCGGAAAAATCGTCAATGCAGCGGATCAGCTCTCCGTCGGCCAGGGGCTGCAGGAGGGCTGCGGTCAGCTTGTAGAGCATGGCGGCGGCCAGGGTCTGGCACAGGGGCGTCAGGCACCAGGCGCACACCAGCATCAGCCCCGTTACCCCCAGGGCGCCCTGCACCAGCATGCCCGAGCCCACCAGGGTGTCCACCGTGTCGGCGAACAGCCCGCCCACCACCGGCACGAAGTTGTCCAGCGCGTACTTGGCCGTGCGAAGGGTCACACCGTCCACCGCCGCGGCGGTGACGCCCCGGGTCATGATCACCCCGATGAACACCGTGAACCCCACGCCCAGCGTCCAGTTGGCGGCCTGACGGGCCAGCCCCGCCAGACGATCCAGGCGGATTGAGCTGCCCAGGTGGCACAGCATGGTCAGCGTGGCGCCGCACACGGCCAGGGGCAGCGTCACATGGCGGATCAGGGCAGTCATGGCTCCGGCGGAGGCCACCACCGCAGGCTGCATCAGCGCTGAGCCTGCCGAGCCGCCCAGGGCGGCCATCACCGTCAGCAGCAGCGGGAACAGCCCCTGCATGCCGCTGGACATCCGTTCCACCGACCTGAGGCACAGGGCCGTGTGGTCGCTCAGGTCGCTGACGAGGAACACGCAGATCATCAGCATGCACACCACCTGCCCGGCCTCGCTTTTCTTCCCCAGCAGGCGGCACAGCAGGCTCCAGATCAGCGCGGGGGCCGCCAGGCGTGTCAGCCGCCACAGGCTCCCGGTGACCGCCGAGCAGAACCGGCTGGTGATCAGCTGCATCACCTGGTCGAAGTCCAGGGTCAGCTGGCCCAGGGCGATGCCTTGCAGCGTCTGCCGGAAGCCTCCTGTGGCCGCGAAGGGATCGGATGCGCCCACGGCCTCCTCCAGCGGGGATAAATCCAGGCCGTCCAGCATTTGCGTTACGCCCTCGGTGAGGGTTTGACCGGCGGCGGGGCAGGGGATGAGCGTCAGCAGCAATGCCAGAGCAAGCCACTTCATGGGGCCAGGGCCAGCAGCTTGGTCAGCAGCGTGCGCATGGCGGGCAGCGCCAGGCTGATGAGCATCACCCGCCCGGCCAGCTCGGTCTTCATGGCCAGGCCGTCCTCGCCTGCGTCCCGGCAGGTCTGGGCGGCGAAGTCCGTCAGCAGGCTGATGCCGGCGATCTTCAGCAGCTGCTGCAGGTAGGTGTCCCCCACGCCGCCCTGCCGCGCCAGCGCGGACAGACCGCCCACCACCTCCGACAAAAGCGGCGCGGCCAGCGCCAGCAGCATGACGCCCGCCGCCAGGGATACCGCCATGCCCATTTCCGGCCGCAGCCGCCGCAATATCACCGCCGCCACCGCCGCGAAGACCGACAGCCCCGCCATCTTCATCACGTCCATGCCATTGCTTCTCCCGTCAGTAGAGTTGGAAGATGGTGCGCACCTGGGTCAGCAGATCCGCCACCAGACTCACCACCATCAGCAGCACAATGGCCAGCCCCGCCACTGTGGACAGCGTGGCCAGCTCCTCCCGGCCCGCCCGCTTCAGGATGGCCGCCACCACCGTGGTCAGCACCCCGATTCCCGCAATCTGAACCAGCGTGTCCAGCTGCATACGCCCCGCCTCCCTTCATTAAATAAGCCACAGCGTCAGGCACAGCCCGCCCAGCAGCCCCAGCTGCCGCCACATTTTCGCCTCCGTCTCCGCCCGGGCGCGGTGGGATGATGCCAATAACCGCATTTCCTCCCCGCAAAGCTCCGCGGCCTGACGGCGGCTCTCCCGGCTGCCATGGCCCAGACGGCGCAGCAGCCGCAGGACGATTTCCTGCTCCTGCAGGGGCAGGGCGGAAAGATCCAGCAGCGCATCCGGCGTTTGCAGCGGCTGGGCGCGGAGCTTCCCCGCCAGCGTCCGCAGGAGCCGGTCGGGCAGCGCATCCTCCCGGGCGGCCATGTCCAGCACCTCCGGCAGTGAGCCCGCACCCTCCTCCAGCAGCAGGGACAGATGCTGCATCACCGCAGCCCAACGTTCCTGCCGCTGACAGCTGCTGCGCATGTCCTGCCCCCGCCGCCAGCCCGCCGCCGCGCACAAAAGTCCCGCCGCAATGGCCAGCAGCGTGCGGATCACAGGCTCTTCACCGGTGCGCCGCTGCGGTCGTACACAGCGGCGATCCGGCCTCCGCCCTGGGGGGACAGCACGGCATAATAATGGAAGCAACGCTGGCTCATCAGCGTGGCCATGGCGGGCCGGGAGGCCAGCTCGTGCAGGCCCACGCCATGGACGCTGGCCATCACCGCCACGCCGCAGGCCATGGCGTCCATCACGGCGGCGATGTCCCCGGCATGGGCCAGCTCGTCGGTGATGATCGCCTGGGGGGCCATGGAGCGCAGCAACCAGGACACCGCTTCGGGCTTGGGGCAGCCGTCCAGCACGTCGCAGGTCTGGCCCACGTCCAGCTGGGGTACACCGGATACGCAGGCGGCCAGCTCGCCACGCTCGTCAATGACGGCGGTTTGCACGGCCTGACTGCCGGAGGCCAGCAGCCGCGCCAGATCCCGCAGGAGGGTTGTCTTCCCGGAACCCGGCGGGCCGATGACCAGCAGGCTGCGCAGGGCGCCCTTCTGGCGGCACAGGGGCAGCAGGGGCTCCGCCGCCCCGGGCCACTGGCCCGCGATGCGGATGCACAGGGAGCCCACGTCCCGCAGAATCATCCGCCCGGCCTGCTCCTGCACGTGGCCGCACAGCCCCATGCGGTGTCCGCCCGTGAGGGTGCAGTAGCCCTGACCGGTTTCGTCCGTGCGGGCGTAGAGGCTGTGGCCGCTGAGGGCCTCTGCCAGCTGCTCCACCTGCCGGGCTTGCGGATACCAGGGTACGGCGATCACCTCGCCTGCGGTGCAAAGCAGCACGGGCTGCTCCGCCCGGATGCGGATCTCCCGCAGCTCCCCCGGATTCAGCAGCGACAGCTGGGCCCGCACCTCCCCGGGCAGGCAGGGGCTGAGGAACGCGCAGGTTTCCTCCCAGGTCATGGGGATGGCCTCCCTTCATTCAAACAGCGTCAGGCCGATGGCCTGGTAGAAGCCCCAGTCCACATGGGTTCCGGCGGGCAGGTGCAGCTCCTTGCGGGCTCGTGCCACCGCCTGCTCGGTGGCGGGGCCGTACACGCCGTCGGGCCAGCCGGTATAGTAGCCCAGGGCACGGAGCTTGCGCTGCACGGCGGTGACGGCGCTGGAGCGGTCACCGCTTTGCAGGGGGCGGAGGGTTCCGCCCAGCTCGCCGTAGGGGCCGCACTCGATGACCACCTTTGTGCCGTTGGGCACCAGGGCATACAGCTCCTCCGCGTCCGCGCAGCGCAGGCGGATGCATCCGTGGCTGGCGTTATAGCCGATGGATTCCGGCTTGTTGGTGCCGTGGATGCCGTACTGCCCGAAGGGCACGTTCAGCCCCAGGAAGCAGGTGCCGAAGCCGCTCATCCGCCCGGAGAAGCGGCTGTTGATGACAAAGATCCCCAGGGGCGTGGGGGTGTCCCAGGCGCCGGTGGCCACGGTGTAGCTTTTGACCAGCTTGTCGCCCTGCCACAGGGTCAGGCGCTTCTGCTCCACATCCACATGGATGATATAGGGCGCATCCGCCTGGCCGGAGGCCTTCAGCCCCAGGCATACCGCCAGCAGGAACAGCATCAGCGCGAAAGCCAGGCTGCGGCGCATGTCCTCACCCCTTTTCCTGCAGGAGCATATGCGCCCTGCACGCCGTCCATGACACAGGAAAAGGTTTGGAAATCCGCTGTCAGCACGGGGTAAAATCCGCCGGAAATCAGGAAAAGCGGTTGAAAATACCGGTGGGTATGGTATAATGGAACTGGAAATGCCAAGGTAAACTTTCATCACAACAACCGTATGACAAGGAGGAGTCTGACATGAAAAAGATCCTGGCGCTGATGCTGGCGCTGGCGATGCTGCTGGGCTGCACCGCCTTGGCGGAGGACGCCGCTCCTGCGCTGACCAAGGACCTGGTGATCCTGTTCACCAGCGACGCGCACTGCGGTATTGACAGCGGCTTCGGCTACGCTGGCCTGGCGACTGTGCGCGACGTGCTGGCGGCCAAGAACCATGTGATCCTGGTGGACAACGGCGACGCCATCCAGGGCGAGCCCGTGGGCACCATGACCAAGGGCGAGGCCATCATCGAGCTGATGAACACCGTGGGCTACGAAGTGGCTATCCCCGGCAACCATGAGTTCGACTACGGCATGGACAACTTCCTGGGCCTGGTGGAGAAGGCGAACTACCCCTACATCAGCGCCAACTTCACCCACAACGGCGAATTGGTGTTCCAGCCCTACGTCATCAAGGAGTATGACGGCGTGAAGGTGGCCTTCGTGGGCGTGACCACCCCCAAGACCTTCACCAGCTCCACCCCCACCTACTTCCAGGATGAGAACGGCAACTACGTTTACGGCTTCTCCGAGGACGAGACCGGCGAGAAGCTCTACGCTGCCGTGCAGTCCGCTGTGGACGCTGCCCGTGCCGAGGGCGCGACCTACGTCGTGGCCATGGCTCATCTGGGCAACGAGGACACCTGCGCTCCCTGGCGCTATGACAACGTGATCACCAACACCAACGGCATCGACGTGTTCCTGGACGGCCACAGCCATGATACCGATCAGGTTGTCGTCACCAACAAGGACGGCGTGGAAGTGCCCCGTTCTGCCTGCGGCACCAAGCTGGGCGGCATCGGCTACGCTGTGATTTCCGCCAAGGACGGCAGCGTGTCCACCGGTGTGTACACCTGGGACAACAAGGTTTCCGCGCCTGTTCTGTTCGGCATTGAGAACGATGTGAGCAAGGCTGTTGCCGCTGCCACCGATACCCTGAATGCCAAGCTGTCCGAGGTGGTTGCCAAGACCGCCGTGGATCTGACCATTGTGGATCCCGTGGCTGTGGATGAGAGCGGCAAGCCCATCCGCATCATCCGCAACGCTGAGACCAACCTGGGCGACCTGTGCGCCGACGCTTACCGCGACCAGTCCGGCGCGGAGATTGCCTTCGTCAACGGCGGCGGCATCCGTGTGAGCATCGCGGCCGGCGACATCACCCTCAACGACATCCTGAAGGTGCATCCCTTCGGCAACGCCATGTGCGTGGTGGAGGCCACCGGCCAGGAGATCCTGGACGCGCTGGAGTGGGCTTCCCGCAATGTGCCCGGCGAGAACGGCGGCTTCCTGCAGGTGTCCGGTCTGACCTACGAGATCCACACCTACATCGAGTCCTCCTGCACCTCTGACGACAAGGGCGGCTTCACCGGTGTGACCGGCGAGTACCGCGTCAAGAACGTGAAGGTGGGCGGCGAGGATCTGGTGCTGGACAAGACCTACACCCTGGCCTCCCACAACTACATGCTCAAGAGCGGCGGCGACGGCATCAACATGTTCACCGACAACACGGTGCTGCAGGATGAAGTCAAGCTGGACAACCAGGTGCTGATCGACTACATCGTCGACACCCTGGGCGGCGTTGTGGGCGAGCAGTACGCTGAGCCCTACGGCGAGGGCCGCATTGTGGCCGTGGCCGAGAAGCCCGCTGAGTAATTCCCTGCGATTTCCCCCGATTTTCCGCCCCTGCCGCGATACGCTCCGGCAGGGGCTTTTGCATGCGGATATGGCGCGGGACGGAGAATGCCTTCCCCTTCTTAGGAAGGTGGCCGAGCGAAGCGAGGTCGGATGAGGTCGTGCTTGTTGTGCGCTGCATGGCCCGCCGGAAGATGTCGCTGCGATGCGGCCTGTGCGAAGGTGCCGTTTCCAACGCGGGCGGCCTTCGGCGCCTGCTCGGAAACTCACTTCTCTTCCTTTTCTTTTTATTGATTCTTTGTGTTGCGCCTGGGCTGCCGCGACATCCCTGCGCAGGGGCTAACGCCGCCCCTGCTACCAAAGCAAGGGGTTTCACCCCTTGACCCTTTTCCGCTGGCGCGATCTCCTGGAGTGGATTTATTCCAAAAGAATTGTTTTGCGCCTGTTTTTTCCTGTACTTTATCTGTACATCCCTTGACGCGGGGTTGTATCAGGTGGTATCATCGTCACGAAAACACAGCGGACTGCATGGTCCGCATCAAAGGCTGTGAAGAGCAGCAGTAGCCGATCAGGATGCCTTTCCCAGAGAGCCGCGTCAAGGTGCAAGTGCGGCAGGGCAGCCCGGTGAAGGAACAGCTCGGAGCCGCCGCCCCAAAGGCTCATCACCCAGTAGGCGCGGACGGGGGAAGCCCGTGACAGCTTCAGGCAATCGCCGCGAAGGCCGTTGCCGGGAAAGGCTTCTTCCGCCTGTGCGGTGAGAAGCGAATGTGGGTGGTACCGCGTAGGACGACCGTCTTTCGCCCCAGGATGCATGGGGCAGAAGGGCGGCTTTTTTGATTTCCGGGCCATCGGAGAAGGAGGACGTGAAGGTATGAAGCGGACACATTATTGCGGAAACATCCGTCGGGAGCATATGGGCCAGAAGGCCGTGCTGTGCGGCTGGGTGCAGGTTAAGCGCGACATGGGCGGCGTGATCTTCCTGGACGTGAAGGACCGGGAGGGCGTGGCCCAGGTGGTGTGCGACCTACGGCTGCTGCCGGAGAAGGACTTCCATCAGGCGGAGAGCGTGCATCTACAGAGTGTGGTGCAGGTGGAGGGCGAGATCCGCCTGCGGGACGAAAGCACCTACAACCCCCGGCTCCTCACTGGCGAGGTGGAGCTGGCGGCCACGTCCCTGACGGTGCTGTCCGAGGCTCAGCCCCTGCCCTACTCCATGGACGAGGACGCGAAGGTGCGCGAGGAGCTGCGGCTGAAGTACCGCTACCTGGATCTGCGCCGGCCCGCCATGCAGAAGGCGCTGAAGTTCCGCCATCAGGTGCAGTACGCCGCCGAAACCTACCTCAACGGCGACGGCTTCTACCAGGTGGAGACACCCATGCTCTGCAAGTCCACCCCCGAGGGCGCGAGGGACTATCTGGTGCCCAGCCGCGTGCATCCCGGCACCTTCTACGCCCTGCCCCAGTCCCCGCAGATCTTCAAGCAGCTGCTGATGGTGGGCGGCATCGACAAGTACTACCAGATTGCCCGGTGCTTCCGCGACGAGGATCTGCGGGCCGACCGTCAGCCGGAATTCACCCAGGTGGATATGGAGCTGTCCTTCGTGGATCAGGAGGACATCCTCCAGCACCTGGAGCGGCTGTTCAAGAGCATCTTCGCCCAGACCATGGGCCGGGAGATCGACTATACCTTCCCCCGCATGACCTGGCATGAGGCCATGGACAACTATGGCTGCGACAAGCCCGACATGCGCTTCGGCATGACCATCAGGGATGTGACGGCGCTGGCGGCGGAGTGCTCCTTCTCCGTATTCCGCCGGGTGGCGGACAAGGGCGGCAAGGTGCGCGCGCTGAACTGCAAGGGCTGTGCGGAGAAGTTCACCCGCACCACCATCGAGACCCTCACCGACCACGCCATCGGCTACGGCGCCAAGGGCATGGCCTGGATCCTGATTCATGAGGACGGCGAGGTCAACTCCATCCTGCAGAAGTACTTCACCAAGGAACAGTGGCGGGAGCTGCTGCGCCAGCTGGACGCGGAGGACGGGGACTTCATCCTCTTCTGCGCGGACAAGTTCGACGTGGTGTGCCGGACGCTGTGCGGCCTCCGCCTGGAGGTGGGCGACATGCTGGGCCTGAGGGACAAGCAGGACTTCCGCTTCTGCTTCGTCACGGACTTTCCGGAGTTCGAGTGGTCGGAGGAGGAGGGCCGGTATCTGGCCATGCACCATCCTTTCACCATGCCCTACGAGGAGGATCTGCCCTACCTGCTGACCGATCCGGGCCGTGTGCGCTCCCAGGCCTACGACGTGGTGCTCAACGGCGTGGAGCTGGGCAGCGGCTCCATCCGTATCCACCGGCCGGAGGTGCAGGCGCTGATGTTCAAGGCCCTGGGCTTCTCCGAGGAGAGCGCCCGGCAGCGCTTCGGCTTCCTCATTGACGCCTTCCGCTACGGCACGCCCCCCCATGGCGGCTTCGCCTTCGGCCTGGACAGGCTGGTGATGCTCCTGCTGGGCGCGGACAGCCTGCGGGACGTGATCGCCTTCCCCAAGGTGCGCGACGCC
The DNA here is from genome assembly GCA_034104265.1 of Eubacteriales bacterium. Lineage (GTDB taxonomy): Bacteria > Bacillota > Clostridia > Christensenellales > Aristaeellaceae > UBA11524. The sequence goes on from JAXEEE010000104.1 coordinate 32,963, forward strand.
TCCTGCCTGATGACTGGCGCGCCGGACTTCGTGGATGCGGAGCAGCTGGAGGTGCTGCAGCTGGGCACGGCGGCGGCCCAGGAGAAGAGCAAGGCGGCCCCCGTGCAAAAGCCGAAGATCGTGGTGCAGCAGGTGGCGCAGCTGGCCAAGCTGGCCCTGAGCCCCGAGGAAGAGAAGCGCATGGGTGGGGAAATGGAGGGTATCCTGGCCTTTGCCCAGGCGCTGCAGCAGGTGGACACCACGGGCGTACCCATGACGGCCCATGTGATTCCCACCCAGAACGTGCTGCGTGAGGATGAGCCGGAAACGCCCTTCGACCGGGAGAAGCTGCTGGCCAGCGCCCCCACCCGCACGGAGGAATGCGTCACCGTGCCCAAGACCTTTGAGTGAAGGAGGAGAGCATCATGAAGCGTATCACATCCATGACCATGGGAGAGCTGGCGGAGCAGCTGGCCTCCGGCGCGCTGTCCTCCCGGGAAATCACGGAGGCGTACCTGAAGCGCATTGACCAGGTGGAGGACAAGGTGGGCGCGTATGTCACCGTCTGCCGGGAGGAAGCCCTCCGCCAGACCGATGAGGCCGATGCACGCCGGGCCTCCGGCGAAAAGGTGCATCCCCTGTGCGGCGTGCCCGTGGCGGTGAAGGACAACATCTGCACCGAGGGCGTTCGCACCACCTGTTCCTCGAAAATGCTGGAGGACTTCGTCCCGCCCTACAACGCAGCTGTGTGGGAGAAGCTGCGGGCGATCGGCTGCGTGCTGCTGGGCAAGACCAACCTGGACGAATTCGCCATGGGCTCCTCCACGGAGAACAGCGCCTTCCACCTGACCCGCAACCCCCGCAACCTGACCCATGTGCCGGGAGGCTCCTCCGGCGGCAGCGCGGCCTGCGTGGCAGCGGCGGAAGCGCCCTTCGCCCTGGGCAGCGACACCGGCGGCTCCATCCGCCAGCCCGCGGCCTTCTGCGGCGTGGTGGGCATGAAGCCCACCTACGGCATGGTCAGCCGCTACGGGCTGATTGCCTTCGCTTCCTCCCTGGATCAGATCGGCCCCATGACCCGCACGGTGGAGGACAACGCACTGGCCCTCGATTTGCTGGCGGGCCACGACAGGCGGGACACTACCTCCGTTGACCGCACCTACGGCAGCATGGCAGCGGAATTGAAGGACGGCGTGGCGGGCCTGACCATCGGTCTTCCCCGGGAGATGTTCGCCGAGGGCCTGAGCGCGGACGTTCGTGAGGCCGTGATGCATGCGGCGGACACCCTGCGCGCCTTGGGCGCAGAGGTGAAGGAGGTCAGTCTGCCCTCCCTGAAGTACGCGCTGCCTGCCTATTACGTGATTTCCAGCGCGGAGGCCTCCTCCAACCTGGCCCGCTTCGACGGTGTGCGCTACGGCCGCCGGGCGGCGGAATACGCTGACCTGGAGGAACTGTACGTCCGCAGCCGCAGCGAAGGCTTCGGCCCGGAGGTGAAGCGGCGGATTCTCCTGGGCACCTACACCCTCTCCGCTGGGTACTTCGACGCGTACTACAAGAAGGCCCTGGAGGTGCGGACGCTGGTGATCCGGGACTTCCAGAAGGCCCTGTCCGGGTGCGACGCGCTGCTGGGCCCTGTGGCCCCCACCACGGCCTACCGCATCGGGGAGAAGTCGACGGATCCCTTGGAAATGTACCTGGGCGATATTCACACTGTGCCGGTGAACATTGCGGGCATTCCCGCGCTGTCCATGCCCTGTGGCGCGGACAGCCAGGGCCTGCCGGTGGGATTGCAGTTGATGGGCGCGACCTTCTCCGAGCCCCGGCTGTACCGCATCGGCTACGCGCTGGAGCAGGCGCTGGGCGCCATGAAGGAGGTTGAGCTGTAATGGCGGCATTCCGTATGATCGACGGGTATGAAATGGTCATTGGCCTGGAGGTGCATGTGGAGCTGAAGACCCGGACGAAGATCTTCTGCTCCTGCCCCACCACCTTCGGCGCGGCCCCCAACACCCAGTGCTGCCCGGTGTGCATGGGCCTCCCCGGCACGCTGCCGGTGCTCAACCGGCAGGTGGTGCATTACGCTGTGCTGGCGGGCCTGGCCACGGACTGCACCATCGCCCGCTATGCCAAGCAGGACCGGAAAAACTACTTCTACCCCGACCTGCCCAAGGCATACCAGATCAGCCAGTACGACCTGCCCCTGTGCGTGAACGGCCACCTGACCGTGGAGACGGACGAGGGGGAGAAGCGTATCGGCATCACCCGCATCCACATTGAGGAGGACGCGGGCAAGCTGATCCATGACCCGGAGCAGGGTACGCTCATCGACTGCAACCGCTGCGGCGTGCCGCTGATCGAGATCGTCTCCGAGCCGGACATCCGCACGCCCCAGGAGGCCGTGGCCTATCTGCGCAAGCTGAAGGCCGTCATCGCCTACACCGGCATCAGCGACTGCCGGATGCAGGAGGGCTCCCTGCGCTGCGACGTGAACCTGTCCATCCACAAGCCCGGCGAGCCCTTCGGCACCCGGACGGAGATGAAGAACCTGAACTCCTTCGCCTCCGTGCAGCGGGCCATTGAGGAGGAATACCGCCGTCAGGTGGAGGCTGTGCGCAAGGGCGAAAGCATCGTGCAGGAGACCCGCCGCTTCGACCAGCTGACCGGCAAGACCTCCTCCATGCGCCGCAAGGAGGATGCCAACGACTACCGCTACTTCCCCGACCCCGATCTGGCGCCCATTGTGCTGGCGGAGGATCTGGTGGCCCGGTGGAAGGACGAGCTGCCGCTCCTGCCGGATCAGCGCAAGGCTGTCTATGTCCGTGACTGGGGCCTGACGCCCTATGCTGCCGAGCAGCTGGCGGCGGACAAGGGCCTGGCGGATTACTTCGAGCGGGCGGCTTCCTCCACCACGGCGGTGAAGACCCTGGCCAACCTGATGATCACCGAGGTGTTCCGCCTGCTGGAGGGTGAGGACGCGCAGGTACCCGTGGCCCCGGAGCACCTGGCGGCGGTTGCTGCCATGGTGGAGGCGGGGATCATCAACAGCGGCGCGGCCCGGAAGGTCATTGCGGCGCTGTGGCAGCAGGATGAGGATCCGGCGGAGTACGTTCGCCGCAACGGTCTGGAGCAGCTCAGCGACGAGGCGCAGCTCAGCGCGCTGGTGGATCAGGCGCTCAAGGAGCATGCCGATCTGGTGGCAGGCTACCGCAGCGGCAAGCCTCAGCTGAAGAAGGCGCTGATGGGCGCGGCCATGGGCCTGAGCGGCGGCCGGGCAAACCCGGTGATGCTGCAGCGGCTGATGGACGAAGCTTTGGACAAGTGAACAATGACCGGCTGGCCCGGGGTGGGCTGGCCGGTTTTTCTGTACGGGAATGGAGCCGGTGAACCGGGGTAGCCTTCCCTTTTTGGGGAAGGTGGCCGAGCGCAGCGAGGCCGGATGAGGTGGCGTTCTCTGCGGCATCCGCTGGAGGGCTGGCGCGATCCTGTGGCGGTGACTGAATCTGCCGTTTCCATTGCGGATGCAGGCATCCGCTCGGAAACTCGCTTGGTCTAATAGGTTGCGCTTGGGCTGCCGCCCAAACCTGCGCAGGGGCTAACGCCGCCCCTGCACCCGCGCAAGGGGCATTGCCCCTTGACCCGTTTCCGCTTCGCGTTCCCTTGTTGGTTGGTCGGAAATGTGGTATGATTTCCCGTGAGGAGGGATCATCATGGCTGACCGTTTGCCCGGCGCGCTGCTGCGCATGGAACGAACCCGGCAGGGGCTGATGCTCAAGCAGGTGTGCCAGGGGGTGTGCGTCACCTCCTACCTGAGCAAGATCGAGCACGGGGACGCGCAGCCTGACCCGGCGATGCTGACGGCGCTCTTTGCGCGCCTGGGGGTGACTTACACCTCGGCGGAGGCGGAGCTTGCGCCGCTGCGGACGCTGCTGGCGGACTGGCACGACCGGTACCTCTACGGCCTGGACACCCGGGAAACCTACCGGCGGCTGATGGCTCAGGACGTACTGCTGACCTACAGCCCCTTGTGCGGGGACTGGCTGATTGTCCGCGCGCTGGAAGGGGAGGATGCCTTTGCGCAGCTGGACGGGCTGGCGGCGTGTCTGTCGCCCCGGCAGAGGGCATACCGGGATCTGGGCTGGGCCAGCGGTCATATGAATGATCCGGCCAGCCTGCCCATGGCCCGGGAGGCCGCGGCGGTGCTGGGGGACAGCCGCTCGTTGCTGGAAACCTGCTGGATTGCCATGCAGCAGGGGGACTATGCGCTGATCCACCGCATGGAGAGCCGCGTGACCGCCCTGGCCCTGGAGGAGGGCAACACCTTCGTGCTGGCGGCCTACTACCAGTGCAATGGCAGCGCTTATGCCTGCCTGAACCAGGAGGACATGATGCTCAGCTGCTACCAGCGGGCGCTGCATCTGCTGCGCAACACAGCCTGGACGGATCAGCGGCGGGAAATCTACTATAATATAGGCGCGACGCTGGTGAGCCTGCGCAAGTACGGTGAGGCCCTGCGGTATCTGGCCATGGCGGAGGATGCAGGCATGGACAATCTGCTGTCCATCCGGCACAAGCAGGCCCTGGCGATGATCCGAATGGGCCGCGTGGAGGACGCGCAGCCCGTGCTCCGGGAAATGAAGGCCATTCTGGACGCCATGCCGGAGGTATCCGAGGGCAGCCGGCTGTGGTACGAGGAGGCCGTGATGGAGTGTCAGCCGGGGTTCCTGGAGGATCCGGCGTACCTGGCGCTGTTGGAGAAGCTGCTGGCGGCGGTGGAGGGGGGGGGCCCACTTCGGCTATGTGTACTTCTACCGGGATGTGATGGCAGAGGCCTGCGCCCGCCAGCGGCAGTACAAGCGCGCCCTGGCCTTCGAGCAGTCGATTTCCTGCAGAGTGCGCCAATCCGGCACGTAAAGTGTGCGATGATGCGTTCATTTTCCCACAAAGCCGGGTCTTTACATCCTTGAGGGAATCATGTATCCTTCTCATAGAGAAAACGACGGAAGGGACGGATTTCCTGTGAAGAAGAGCCGCGTCTGGTCCCGGGACTTTACCTGCATCACCCTGACGGCGATTCTTTCCGCCATCGGCGGGGAGGCGCTGAACCTGCCCATCAGCCTGCTGGTGTTCGACGAGACGGGCTCCACCCTGGCGGCCGCGCTGATCATGGTGTGCAGCATGCTGCCGGATGTGGTGCTGCCCATCTTCGTGGCCCCGCTGATCGACCGCAGCAGCAAGAAGCCCTGGGTGGTGTCGCTGGATCTGCTGCTGGGGGTGGTGCTGGCGGCCATGGGCTGGTGGATCCATGACCATGCTTTCAACTTTGCGCTGTACCTGGGCTTTACCCTGGCGGTGGGCACCATATCCGTGTTCTACCGCCTGGCCTACCAGGCCTGGTACCCCGACCTGATTCCCGTGGGCGCGGAGCAGCAGGGGTATGCGGTGTCCTCCACGGTGTACCCGGTGATCGCCATGACCATGGCCCCCGTGGCGGCCCTGCTGTATGAGAAGGTGTCCATGAGCGTGATCTTCTGGGTGGCGGCGGCGCTGGTGCTGCTGTCGGTGGCGGCGGAGATGGCCATACGGGAGCGCGGCGCGGCCAAAGCGGACAGCTACAGCTTTCGCCAGTACCGGGAGGACATCCTGGGCGGTTTCCGCTACCTGCGCAGGGAGCGAGGCGTGCGCAACATCTACTGTTACATGGCTGTGACCAACGGCGCCTCCAGCGGCACGGCGGTGCTGATGCAGGCCTTCTTCCAGACGGCGCCCTGGCTGGGCGCGGCGCTCTATGGTGTCACCACCAGCGCGGAGATGCTGGGACGCTCCCTGGGCGGCATGCTCCAGTACAAGGTGCAGATTCCCGTGAAGAAGCGCTTCGCCTTCACCAAATTTGTCTATGGGTTCTACACGGCCATGGAGGCCATTGTCCTGCTGCTGCCCTATCCGCTGATCCTGCTCAACCGCTTTCTCTGCGGCGCACTGGGGGTCACCAGCGCCACCATCCGCGAGAGCGCGGTGCAGTGCTACCTCCAGCCGGACATGCGCGCCCGGGTCAACGCCCTGTTCAGCGTGATCCTTTCCCTGGGCTGCATCCTGTGCCAGCTGGGGGCAGGCGCGCTGGGCCAGGTCATGGATTACCGCCTGGCGGTGTTGATCCTGTGCGCCATCAATACTGCTGGGATGCTGTGGTTCATCGTACGCCCCGGGAGGGACAACCGCCCCGTCTACGAGGCCACCCGGGAGGCATCATCCACAGAACCGACCAAAGTCTGTTCATGAAATAAAAGCAAACACAAAAAAGCAGACCGGAGCAAGCCATGATGGCCGACTCCGGTCTGCTTTGCACAGGAGGCTGTCAGGCCTGCGTGCCCTGGCGGGCAAGCTGCTGACGCATTTCGCTGGGGCTGACGCCGTAGTTCTTCTTGAAGGCGCGGCGCAGGGTGGTGGGGTTGGTGTAGCCCAGATCCAGGTACAGGGTGGAGAGGTTGCAGTCCTTGTCGGCCAGGCGGCGAAGGGCCTCGTTCATGCGCAGCTTCTCCAGGTAGACGGAGAAATTCTGCCCCGTGCGGTCCTTGAACAGGTGGCTCAGGTAGCTCTCGGAGATGTTGAAGCGGTCGCTGAGCTTGCTCAGGCACAGGCTGGGGTCAGAGAAGTTCTCCTGCAGGTACCGCTCAATCTCCGGGATGGGGTCGGAGGGCACCTCCGTGCGGGTGAAGAAGGCGCACAGCGCGGTGGCACAGCTCTCCAGGGTGGGGAAGGTGGGCGGGGCATACAGCCGCTCGTCCAGCTGATGGAGGGCGGCGCGTTCCGCGTCGGTCTTGAGCGGCGGCACCTGGAAGCGGGCCTTGAGCAGGGTGTTCTTCAGGTCGGAGAGCAGCAGGCTCAGCAGAGGCACGGCCAGGCTCCGCTCCTGCACGTTCTCCCGGTAGATTAGCGCGAACATCTCCGTCACCTGCTGCTGGTTGCCGGTGGTGATGAAGTGCAGCAGCTTGGCGGAAATCTCGATGGGATAGTACCAGCTGTCCGCGTCCTTGCGGATATATTCATAGGGCAGGAAGATGTGGTGCTTGGCGGTGTAGCGGGCGGCGGTGCGGGCCTGCTCGTAGCTCTCCCACAGCTGCTGGGCCTGGGAACAGCCCGTGCCCACGCCCGCGTAGAACCACAGGCTGTGATGAGCGGCCAGGTCGTCGTGCATCTCCACCACCCGGGATTGCAGATCCATCAGCGGATCCGGACCGCTGCGGTCGTAGGCCGTCAGCACCACAAAGCTGCGGTCCAGCGTGGTGTAGTAGTACATGGGATGCTGGCCGGACAGGTATTCCTCCAGATGCTCGGCCAGGGTGTCGTACTCGCTCATGGGATCGTCCGGGGCGCTGTCCTGCCGGTGGGCGATGCAGAACAGCACATAGTAGCGGTAGTCCCCGTCCAGGTGCAGGTAATGCATCATGTAGGCGAACTCCTCCGCCGAGGATACATGCCCGGAGAGCAGCGTGCGCACATAGGAGGACTGCAGGGCAGGCCGCTGGGCGTCAATCTGCCGCAGGAGGTCGGCGTTGTCGTCCTGGGCCTGGGTGAGCTGGGTGTTCAGCTGATGAATGGGCCGCAAAGTGCGCCATGCCAGCAGGAAGACCACCGTCACCCCCACCAGGAGCGACAGCGCCAGCACAGCCGCCGCCAGGTCCTCAAAGTTGCCAACAGCGGCGTCGCACAGCCGGTGGGGGAGGGCGATCACGTAGCTCCAGCCGGCGGTATCGTAGCGGCGGATGAAGCGGTAATCCCCCAGGTCGGCCATGCCCTGCTCGTTGTACACGGGGGAAGCGTCGGGCAGCGCATCACCCAGGCGAAGCAGCGGCGTGCCGTCGGCGGCGGCAATGGTGACAGCCGCGCCCTCCATGCCTGCATGCAGGAACAGGGTGCGCAGGGTTGGAACGTCCAGCTCGAACCACAGCACCGCCCGGTCCGGGGGCTGCAGACGGGTTTCCAGCCGCTGGATGAAAAAGAGGGAATCCTGCGTGCCGGTAAAAGCAGATACATCCACAAACGCGCCGCTGATGGGGGCGGAGGCCAGCAGCTGCAGCCATTCGTCGTAACGGCTTACCTGGAAGTTACGGTAGGCACGGTAGTACTGCTCCATCTCGCTGAAGTGGCTGGAGGCGATGACGTAGCCGCTCCGCTCCAGATAAATGTGGCTGCTGGTGACGGGCATGTTCAAAAGGCCGAAACTGCGGGTGGACAGCTCGGTCATCACCTCCGCCGCGGTGGACACCAGCTCCGTCATGTTTCCCCGGTCCATGTGGGACAGCCGCACGAAGGTGGAGTCCGTCCGCAGCTGGAGGGTATAGGTATTCATGGTGGTGACGTAGCTGTGCATGGTGGCGGCGTCGGTTTCCAGGTGCGCGGCCTGCTGGCTCCAGTAGGCTTCGCGGCTGGCATTGGTGGAGGAAAAGAAAATCACCATCACCAGGATCAGACAGATGAGCAGAAAAGCCGAATAGGACAGCGCGATATACATGGACGTGGAAAGGCCGGGCTTCTGCGTCTGCCCCTGGCGGCGCGGAAAAGCAGTCATATTCAACACACGCATCACACTTCCTGTATCAGAAATCAACAGAAGGCCGCCCGCTGACAATAGGCGGCGCAGGAACAGAAATGATGGCTGGGATAAAAACGGAATCCTGCAAACAACTTGATTATAGTCAAAAGGGGACGATATTTCAAGACTTTGACCCGCATAGCGTACAAATTTTGCGTTCTTGAATCGCAAAAAATGTATCATCGCCAAAATTTGTTGCTTGATAACACTGCTGCCGTATGGTAAAGTTTGAATCATGAAGTGCACATGCTTATGTGCTGTTTGCACAAAGCACGCGCACAATCCATTCTGAAAGGAAGGAACCTATCTATGAAGAAGCTGGCTGCCCTGGTTCTGGCCGTCGCGATGATCATGTCCATCATGATGATCCCCGCCAGCGCCGAAGTCACCAAGCCCGAGAAGATCACCATCTTCGTGGACGGCACCGTTCCCACCCAGCCCAATGGTCAGGCTCAGCTGATCGCCCGCTGGGAGGAGCTGACCGGCATCAAGCTGGAGATCATTCAGCCCGACCATGACGCCTACTACGATGTGCTGCAGCAGCAGATCGCTTCCGGCGACTGGCCTGACGTGATGATCCTGTCCTCCACCTACTATGCCGCCTACGCCAACGAGGGCGTGCTGTGGGACATGACCGAAGCCTGGGAAAACTCCAATACCAAGGCCATCGGCACCCACGCCAACCCCGAGGTTATGGAAGGCCTGAAGATTGACGGCCGCCTGTACGGCTTTGCTGACGGCATCGGCGGCGGCTGCGTCACCTACATCAAGAAGGCCTGGCTGGACGCCGTGGGCATGGATGTTCCCACCAACTGGGAAGAGTATGCCGCCATGTGCGACGCCTTCGTGAACAACGATCCTGACGGCGACGGCGTGAAGGATACCTACGCCCTGGCTGCTGCCGGCTTCATCGGCACCGAGGCTCCCTACATCAACTACCTGCCTGAGTTCTATCAGGATGCCTATCCTTCCTTCTACAAGAATGAGGAAGGCAAGTGGGTTGACGGCTTCACCGAGCCCGCCATGAAGGCTGCCCTGGAGCGCCTGAACGAGGGTTACACCAAGGGCTGGATTGACCCCACCACCCTGACCAACGGCACCAAGGACTGCCGCAACAAGTTCTATGACGACACCACCGGCGTGTTCACCTACTGGGCGGGCACCTGGGCTGTCAACCTGAAGACCAACCTGGAGAACAACGGCCGCGACGGCGAGCTGGTTGCCATTCCTCCGCTGGAGGGCTGCCCCGGCTACTTTGACCGTACGCCTCCCGTGTGGTCCATTTCCTCCACCTGCGAGAACCCCGAGGGCGTGTTCACCTACTTCATCGACACCATCCTGGATGGCGGCGATATCGAGTTCCTGTGGACCTATGGCGTGGAAGACGTGCACTGGAGCCGCAAGGCCGAGACCGTGCTGGATGTTGAGTATGCCGAGGGTGAGTTCCACTTCCGCGAGAACCTGGAGACTCCCGGCACCCTGTACACCAAGGCTCACTGCGATCCCAACGGCGTGCGTTTCCTCGAGGGCTATGACAACCCCCTGGACAAGGTTGTGAAGCCTGAAGCCATCACCTCCAACGCGCTGTTCGCCCAGACCAGCCGTTCCGCCTGGATGGTGCCCTCCACCGATGTGATGACCACCTACAACGGCGACCTGACCACCCTGAAGAACAGCCTGATCGCCAAGGTGGCCATGGGCGAGATGACCTACGACGAAGCCATGGCCGAGTTCGCCAAGCAGGGCCAGGGCTGGTCCGACGCCATCGTCGAGAGCCTGAACGCCAGGTAAACCCGGTGCGCTGCCTGCAATGACTGCAGCACATTGTGGATGAAAACATTCTTTCGGGGCAGGGACGTCTTCCGGACGTCCCTGCCCTCCGGCCCGTTATTCCATCATCAAAAGAGGAGGTCATTGCATGGACAGCGCTGTCAAGTACAAGCCCGCAAAGAAGCCCCTCCTGCCGCGGATGAAGAAATATGCCGGCTTCTACGTGCTGTTTCTTCCTGTGCTTGCATTCCTGATCGTCTTCCATTACCTGCCGATGTTCGGCATCTACTTCTCCTTCACCAAGTATAACATCATCAAGCCCCCCGTCTGGGTGGGCCTGGCCAACTTCGAGCGTCTGTTCTCCATGCCCAACTTCTGGACGGCGTTCGCCAACACCATCGAGCTGAGCGTCATCAAGCTGCTGCTCACCACGGGCTTCTCCGTGATTCTGTCTCTGTTGCTCAATGAAATGATCAGCGTGCCCGGCAAGAAGCTGGCGCAGACCATTATCTACCTGCCCCACTTCATGTCCTGGGTTGTGACGGCCTCCGTGTTCCAGCTGATTCTGTCCCCCACCACGGCCGGCCTGGTCAACTCCGTCCTGCTCAAGCTGGGCGTCATCGACAAGGGCATCTACTTCCTGGGCAGCTCCGCCACGTGGACGGGTTCCTACTACCTGATCAACGTCTGGCATGACACCGGCTGGGGCACCATCATCTTCATGGCCACGCTGACCGGCATCGACCCGGGCATCTACGAGGCTGCCTCCATCGACGGCGCGGGCCGCTGGAAGAAGATGTGGTACATCACCCTGCCCTCCCTGGCCAACACCATCATCACCGTTCTGATCCTGAACCTGGCCAAGATCATGAACCTGTTCGAGAGCGTTTTCGTTCTGCAGAACGACGCCGTTATGGACGTTTCCCAGGTTCTGCAGACTTACGTTTACTACCAGACCTTCAACAGCGGCGGCATCCCGGACTATGGCTATACCACGGCCATCGGTCTGTTCCGCTCCCTGGTTGGCATGGCGCTGATGCTCATCTGCAACTATGCCAGCAAGAAGGTCCGCGGCCGCGGCATTGTGTAAGAAAGGAGGGTGTGACAAGATGGAAGCTACGAAAACCAACGCGAATGTCAAGCGTCCCCGCCAGCCTTTGAACATCTTCCCCTTCGTCAACGGCGTGCTGTTTGTCATCATCTGCCTCATCATCCTCGTGCCGATCTGGAAGGTGCTGGTCGACTCCTTCGACCTGACCACCGGCTATGGTATGAAGCTGTGGCCCGACAACTTCGGCTTGGACGGCTACACCACCGTGCTGACCAACCCCTCGCTGGTGACTCCCCTGCGCAACAGCGTGATCACCACCCTGACCGGCACCCTGCTGGGCCTTTTGCTGTCCACCCTGGGCGCGTACGTGCTGATTCAGTTTGACATGCCGGGCCGCGGCCTGTTCGCGGGCATCCTGCTGTTCACCATGATCTTCAGCGGCGGCATGATCCCCAGCTACATCGTCATGCGCAACCTGCACCTGACCAACACCCTGTGGGTGGTCATCCTGATGCCCGCCATCAACGTGTACAACCTGGTGCTGATGCGCAACTTCTTCGAGGGCATCCCCACCTCCCTGTTCGAGTCCGCGACGCTGGACGGCTGCACGCCCATGCAGACCTTCTACAAGATCGTGCTGCCCCTGTCCAAGGCTGCGCTGGCCTCCATCGGCCTGATGTTCGCCGTGGCGTACTGGAACGACTACACCAACTACAAGCTGTACATCACCAAGGACAACCTGTACAACTTCCAGATGAAGCTGCGCTCCATGATGATGGGCTCCAACCTGCCCACCGCCGTCGGCTCCGCTACGGAGAACACCGTGCAGAACGCCGCCGTTATCGTGGCCATCCTGCCCTTCATGATTCTGTATCCTTTCCTGCAGAAGTACTTCGTCAAGGGCATCAACATCGGCGCCGTGAAGGAGTAATATCCCCTCACCATGCCGAGACAAAAGCCGGAGGATGGTATTCCTCCGGTTTTTTGCTGGCTTTCCGCTGCACATGCTGCAATATGGTCGGAATATTTCCGATAAAGAACAAATAAACCTTTACAAATCGGAAAAAACTTGGTACACTGTAGATATTCCAGGGCGGGATTCCAGTCTACCATTAAAGGAGGTTCATATTGATGAGGAAGCTGATTGCATTGTTCCTGGCGCTGGTGCTGTGCCTGTCCTGCGTGGGCTTCGCCGCCGCGGAGGATCCCATCACGCTGGACGTGATCATCGCCCAGTACGGCCCCAACACCCAGGAGTGGTTCCTGGGTACCACCACCGGCATGGGCAATGGCAAGAATTTCGTGCAGGCCTTTGAGGAGGCCAACCCTGATGTGAAGCTGAACCTGGAGGTCGTCTCCTGGACGGAGATCTACACCGAGGTCAGCACCCGCATCGCCAACAACAACACCCCCGACGTGCTGAACATCGACTCCTTCGCGGACTATGCCAACGAGGGCCTGCTGCTGCCCATCGATGACTATGTGCCGGAAGAGCTGCGGGCGCAGTTCATGCCCGAGTTCCTGAACGAGTCCGTGATCGATGGCGTGACCTGGGCCGTGCCGGATCTGGCCTCCATCCGCCCGCTGTACTACAACAAGGACATCCTGGATGAAGTGGGCGTGGAAGTGCCCTCCACCTGGGATGAGCTGCGGGACGCCTGCCAGACCATCATCGACTTCTACGATGGCGCTGTGTATCCCTGGGGCCTTGACTTCACCACCGATGAGGGCCAGGCTGCCTTCGGCTACTACGCCTGGAACAACAACGGCGGCTTTGTGGACGCGGACAACAATTGGGCGCTGAACTCCGAGGCCAACGTGGCGTCCGTGCAGTTCTCCGTGGGCCTGTACAAGGACGGCTACACCAACCCCAACCCCGACACCCAGAACCGCTATGACCTGCAGGATATGTTCGGCGCCGGCAAGATCGCCATGATGATCGGCCCGAACGGCATCCCCACCTACCTCAAGAGCAAGGGCTACGAGATCAACTACGGCTTCACCTACCTGCCCACCAATGAAGGCGCCACCAACACCGTCATGGGCGTGATGGACCGCATCATGGCCTTCCGCGACGACGCGGCTCCCGATCAGGCTGCCCGCAACGCCGCCATCGCCAAGTTCGTGCAGTTCTTCTACTCCGACGAAGTGTATGTGCCCTGGGTCACCATGGAGGACTTCCTGCCCGCCACCGGCGCCGGCATGCAGAGCATGATCGACCAGGATCCCACCTACCAGACCTGGCTGGATCTGCTGGGCCGCTGCAAGTTCTACCCTGCCGGCAAGAAGGAATGGATCGACGTGAAGCAGGGCGTGATCGAGGTTGAGCAGAAGGCAATGCTGGGCGAGGATCCCCAGGCGCTGCTGGACGCCCTTCAGCAGAAGGTTACCGCCGAGTAACGCGTTCAACGGGGAGAGCCTGACGGTATGCCGGGCTCTCCCTTTTCTTTGCGCAGCGCCGTGAACCGCACCGCCGGCGGGCAACCTTCTGCGTTGAGGATGGCGCAATTCCAGTCAGAAGGGAAGATGAAGCATTGAATTCCATTCCTGTCCGCCACAAGTGGGAGCCCTACCTCTGGCTGCTCCCCAGCATCCTGCTGATGCTGATTTTTGTCGTATTCCCGGTGGCCATCGTCTTCAAACTCTCCTTCAGCGAGATTTCCCGCGCGGGCGTTGTGGGCGGCTTTATCGGCCTGAACAACTTCCGCGAGGCTGTTTCCAGCGACGCCTTCGCTACGGTCATGGGCAACACGGGCATCTGGGTGGTGGCCGTGGTGGGCCTGTCCACGCTGCTGGGCTTCATGGTGGCTCTGGTGCTCAATGAGCAGTTCATCGGCCGGAAGGTGGCGCGTTCCATTGTCGTGCTGCCCTGGGCGACCACGCTGGTCATTCAGGCCTCCGTGTGGAACTACATCATCAAGTACGAGTTCGGCAACCTGAACAATGTCCTTTTGAACCTGGGCATCATCAAGGACGCAATCAACTGGCGCGCTTCCTACCAGATCGAGTTCGCGTGGGAGTGCGGCGTGGGTATTTTTGTTACGATTCCCTTTGTCACCTTCTGTGTGCTGGCGGGCCTGCAGTCCATTGACGCCACCTACTACGAGGCGGCCACGGTGGACGGCGCGGGCTTCTGGAAGAAGCTGTGGCATGTGACTGTGCCGCTGGTCAAACCCTCGCTGACGGTCAGCACCATGCTGAATATCATTTATGTGTTCAACAGCTTCCCCATTATTTACACCATCACCCGCGGCGCGCCGGCCAACAAGACTGACACCATGATCACCTACCTGTACATGCTGGCCTTCGTGGAGCAGAAGAAGGGCCCGGCCACCGCGCTGTCGGTGATCGGGTTCGTGATCCTGTGCGCCATCGCCGCTGTGTACATGGGCATTACCATGCGGAAGGAGGATGCCTGATGAAGCTGTCCTCCCTGTCTGTCCGCAGGAAAAACCTGACGGCGCTGGCCGTATGCGCGGCTGCACTGATTCTGACGCTGGTGATTGTCTCTCTGCCCGTGTACACCCTGGAGGTCAACCTGCTGACGAAAAAGTCCGGCAACACCTTCGTGGGGGACGAGCGCTACCTGGCGGCCAAGGAAACCGTGGACGCCGCCGTGGCCGAGTATGAGGCCCAGGGGCTGACGGTGGAGGTGGTGGAGACCGTCACCGAGCGGGTCAACTCCAAGGGTGAAACCACCTCCATGGTGGCTTTTACGGTGAAGCAGTCCCTCAAGCGCACAGGCTGGCAGTTCCTGACCTCCGGGTTTGTGTCGGGGGCGGTTCTGGCAGCGCTGCTGATCTGCGTGCTGGGCGCGGGCGTCTGCGCGGGGCTGGGCGCTTTGGGTACGCTGGATACGCCCTACCGCGCCCTGAAGGGCCGCGCGAAGGTTCTGCGCACCGCGGCCTGCTGGCTGACGCTGCTGGCACTGGTGCTGACCCCGGTGTTCGTGATGAGCAGCAACGTGGTCTTCGGGCGCAAGCTGGATCTGATCGCCGGCGACCTGACTGTGGCCAACGCCGATGCGCTCCTGGCCCGGGCCAACGACTTCCTCTTTGACGGTGCCATGGGCGATTCCGTCAAGTCCCTGGTGGGCGGCCTGGACTATCATGCCACGGTGAGCTGGTGGCTGCTGCTGCCGGTACTGTTCCTGCAGCTGCTGGCGGCGGTGATGCTGCTCAAGGGCAGCCTGGGGCAGACCCTGGGCCGGGGCCTGATGATCGCCTTCGTGGTGGTGCTGTGCGTGGTGACGCTGTACCCGTACTACGTCATGTTCATCACCAGCTTCCGCACGGATGCGGAAACCACCGACATGTACTTCCAGAACATGTTCCCCACGGAGTGGAGGTGGGAGAACATGGCGGCTATCATGGAGCGGGGCGTACCGCGGTATCTGCTGAATTCGCTGGTCATCGCCGTGGGCTCCACCGCGCTGACGCTTTTGTGCGGCGTGCCGGCGGCCTACGCCATGGCCCGTATGCGCTTCAAGGGACGGTCGGCGTTCATGGCGTTTATCATCATGAGCCAGATGTTTTCGCCCGTGGTGCTGCTGGTGGGCATCGCCAAGCTGATGAGCATCCTGGGCCTGAACGACACCCTGCTGGGGCTGATCCTGATCAACGCGGCCTTCAACCAGGCCTTCGCGGTGTGGCTGCTGCGGGGCACCTTCGTGGCGATCTCGCCGGAGATGGAGCAGGCCGCCAGCATCGACGGCTGCTCCACGGTGGGGGCGCTGATGCGGGTGCTGCTGCCCATGGCCGCACCGGGCATCGTGACGGCGCTGATCTTCGTGTTCATCAACGCGTGGAACGAATACACCATCTCCACCGTGCTGATTTCCACCGCGGCCAACCGGCCCATTACCGTGGGCATCACCCAGTTCAGCTCCTACACCATGATCCAGTGGAACTACCTGTTCGCCTCGTCCCTGCTGGCGACCATCCCCGTGGTGGTGCTGTTCATGTGCATTGAGAAGCACCTGGTGGCGGGCCTGACCGCAGGCGGCGTGAAGGGCTGATCCGTTTTCTCCGAACAAAACAAGGGCCGGTACGACGCATATGCCGTACCGGTCCTTTGCTATGCTGGTCAGCGCGCCCGAAGCCGCTGCCAGGTTTCCGCCACGATGGCTTCCATCTCCGCCTGATGCCGGTGGATGGCCTGCACCAGGGCGATCTGGTTCCGGGCGCGATCCAGGTTCTGCCCGGAATAGTGGATGTGGAAGTACACGTCGCCGTTCAGGTGATCCGCCAGGAAGCGGCTGGCGACCTCCCAGGTCATCAGCTTCGCGCCGGTGACCAGGGACGCGGCCTCCGCATCTGTCAGCACGGCGGGTACGGTCTCCAGCAGCCCCCGGGTGAAGGCGGCGAAGTTGGCCATGTGCACATCCACATGGCTGACGTCCGGGTCGCCCTCGGTGGTGGTGTTGCCGCCCACGCGGATGGCGTCGCCGAAGTCGTAGGCGATAAGCCCGGGCATCACCGTGTCCAGGTCGATGACGCACATGCCCTCGCCGGTCTGGGCGTCGAAGAGAATGTTGTTCAGCTTGGTGTCATTGTGGGTGACCCGCAGCGGGAGCACCCCGGCCTCCAGCTGGCGCACCAGCGCGTCCGTTTCGCCTGCGAAGGCCAGCACCGCGTCAATCTCCGGCTGCACGTCCTTCGCCCGACCGGCCTTGTCCTGGGCGATGGCGTCCTGCAGCTGCTGCAGGCGGGAAGGCGTGTTGTGGAAGTTGGGGACGGTCTCATGCAGGGTGTGGGCGGGAAAATCCCCCAGATCCAGCACAAAGGCCCCGAAGGCCCGGCCAGCGCTCTCCAGCACGGCGGGGGTTTCGGCGGTCTCGTGGGTCACGGAGCCGGTGACGAACACGTACACCCGCCAGCAGCCGTTATCGTCCCGGTGGAAGGCCTCGCCCCTGCGGGTGGGCACCACGGTCAGCGTCTGCCGGAGGGGATCGCCGCCCCGGGCGCGGATGCGCTGCCCCAGGTGGGCGGTGACGGCGGAGATGTTCGCCATCAGCCCGTCGGGGTCGGTGAAAATATCGGTGTTGATGCGCTGGAGAATATAGTCCCGCCCGGGGGTCTTCACAAGAAAGGTATCGTTGATGTGGCCGTTGCCGTAGGGCTGGGCGGAGATCGCCGCGCCGCCCAGGTCGAAGGCCTCCAGGGCCTGCAATGCCTGCGTTTCATGAACCTTCTGCATTAGCTGAACCTCCCTGCTTGCTGGGATGGGATCCGGTTACTTGTATTATACCGGGGGAGGGCGGAGGTGTCAATGCAGATACCCAAGGAGAAGCATGAAATATCCCGCATCGGCTTTCTCCGGTGCGGGATTCTTGTCACCCCTGGCCCCAGCGCTGGCGAACCACATCGGCAATCAGCTGGGCGGTGCCCTCCACGCCGAAGCGGGAGGTATCGATCATCAGATCCTTGCCGTCAAAGACGGTTTTCATGTCGGGGCAGTATTTCCTGTGGTAGTAGCTGCGGGCCAGATCCATGTTGCGCAGCGTTTTGCGGGCGGTTTTCTCGTCCATGTTCAGGTGCTCCACGCAGTTGCGCACCCGGGCCTCGTCGGGGGCGTAGAGGTAGACACTGAGCAGGTTGGGGAAATCCCGCAGGATGGAATCCCCGCAGCGGCCCACGATGATGCAGGATCCCTTGAGGGCCGCGTCCTGGATGATGCTGCGCTCCACGTCGAAGATCTCGTCGGAGATGCTGTAGCTGGCCAGGCTGATGCGCTCCGGCCGGTGGGGGAAGAGCGGATACCCGGAGATCTCCTCCGCGTCGCTGACCATGGACAGGCTCTGGCCCATGCGCCTGGCGGCTTCCTCCACAATGTCCCGATCCCAGAACTCCACCTCCAGCATGGCGGAGAGCCGCTGGGCAATGGTGCGCCCCAGCGCGCCGAACTGCCGGGAAATGGCAATCACATAATGCTCCATGACCATCCTCCTCAGGAGACGGGCAGGGCAGGGGCGCGCTTCATGCGCTTCTGTATGGCCCGCACGACGCAGGACAGGGTGTAGTTGATGATGAAGTAGATCAGCGCCGCCAGGCCGAAAAGCACGAACACGTCGGAGACGTTGATGGTGCCGGTGCCGTTGTAACGGTTGGCGGAGCTCATGATCTGCTTGGTGCGGGCCATCAGCTCGATGACGGCGATGTTGGCCAGGTTGGAGGAATCCTTGATGGTGGTGATGACCTGGCTGAGCAGGGTGGGGATCACGTTGCGGAAGGCCTGGGGCAGGACGATGTAGCGCATGATCTGCACCGTGCCGAAGCCCTGGGAGCGCCCAGCCTCAAACTGCCCCTCCGCCACGGAATTCAGCCCGCCCCGGATGATCTCCGCGATCACCGAGGAGGTGAACAGGATCAGCGCCACACTGGCCTTGAACAGCAGCTTTACATCCGCCGAGGAGGTCAGGCCGAACATCTTGCGGTTCAGGAAGGCGGGCGTTGGGCAGAACACCATGCAGATGAAGATCCACAGAAGCAGGGGTGTGTTGCGAAATACCTCAATGTAAATGATGGACAGCCGGCGGAAAAGGCGCGCCTTGCCCCGGGTAGCGTAGTTGCGCACCAGCGCCAGGACGGAGCTGATCACAATGCCCGCCAGCACCGCGATGAGGGAGATGATCAGCGTGAACATCACGCCCCGGAGCAGGTACTGGATCAGGGCGGGGTTGCGCAGCATGGACAGACTGGCCTGCAGGTTGCTCATGCGGGCACCTTCTTTCGGCTGCTCGGACGCACCACGGTGCGGCGGTCGCGCAGCTTCAGCCGCTCCTCCCAGCGCCCGGCCAGGCGGGAGAGGGGGAAGCAGATCAGGAAGAACAGCGCGCCGCAGATCAGGTAGGCCGGGCCGTAGGCGCCGCCGGTGCTGGCCCCGGTGACGAAGCTGTACGTCAGGGAGATCAGGTCGGAGCCGCCGATGATGTACAGGCAGGAGGTGTTCTTGATCAGGTTGACCACCTGGTTGACCATGGGCGGCAGGATGATCTTGATGCTCTGGGGCAGGATGATCCAGGCCATCTGCCCCACGTAGGAAAAGCCCTGGGACTGAGCGGCCTCGAACTGCCCTTTGGGGATGGCCTCGATGCCCGCGCGGAACACCTCCGCCATGTACGCGCCGTGGTACACGCCCAGGGCCACAATGCCCGCCGGGAGGATGCCGATGCTGTGCCCGGAGAAGGCCAGCGCGTAGTACAGGAAGCAGATCTGCAGAAGCACCGGCGTGTTCTGGATCACCTCCACGTAGGCCCGGGCGACGCCACGCAGCAGCCGGGACTTGCCCGTGGCGCACAGGCCGAACACAATGCCCAGCGTCAGCGCCAGCAGGATGGCGAACACCGCCGTGGCCGCCGTGTTGCGCAGCCCCAGCAGGAACGTGCCCCGGTAGGTCCACACCTTGGCCCAGGCCTCCGCCGAGAAAACGGACATGGCCATTCCTCCTCCGCACAAATTGATTGCACCACGGGTGCAAAACGCGTCCAGGGCAGCCGGAGCCACCCTGGACGGAAAGCGTGCAGCGGCTTATTCCACGCCGTTGGCGCTCATCAGCCCGGCGATGGTGCCGTCAGCCAGCCAGGCGGTGATCAGCTCTTCCACATAGGCGGAGAAGCCGGAGCCCTTCACCGTGGCCACGCCGTACTCCTGGGGCGCGAACTGCGCGTCGATGAAGGAACGGCCTTCGGTCTTGTAGATGGCCAGGATGGACTTGTCCACGGAGAAGGCGTCGATCTCACCGGCGCTCAGGGCGGTGGAACTGGTGGGATAGTCGTCATACTGCTGGAAGGACACGCCCTCGGTCCAGGTGGCGGGGTCGAAGGTGGATTTGTCGTAGCCGGTACCGTCCAGCAGACCGGCGGCGATCATGGCCTCCACCACGGAGCGGGCGGAGGTGGAACCGGAGGACACGCCGATCTTCTTGCCCATCAGGTCCGCCAGGGTGGCGATGCCGGAGGCATCCTCCACCAGCACGGTCACATAGTCGGTGTAGTAGGGGGTGGAGAAGTCCCAGTTCTGCTTGCGCTCCTCGGTGATGGTGAAGGTAGCCAGCACGCAGTCGATGTCGCCGGAATCCAGCAGCTCGGTGCGGGTGGCGGCGGTCACGGTGGTGAACTCAATATCCACGCCCAGGCTCTCGGCCAGCTTGCGGGCGATGTCGATCTCCATGCCGGAGTATTCGCCAGTGAGGGTGTCCTGGTAACCGAAGCCCACCACGGCGTTCTTCACGCCCACGCGCAGCACCCCGCGATCCACAATGGCCTGCACATCGGGCGCAAGCTCCTCGCCCAGGGCGCTGAAGCAGGTCAGCAGCAGGGCCAAGGCCAGCAGAATGCTCACGATTGTCTTTTTCATGATGATTGCCTCCTTCACATGAATGGATGTATTTCAGGCCTGCCGGGAAAGGCGGGCGGAAAACCGCCTTACTTGCGCAGGATCTTGCCCAGGAACTGCTTCACCCGCTCGTTCTCCGGGTGATCGAAGAAGTGATCCGGCGTGCCCTCCTCGATGATCTGCCCGTCCGCCATGAACACGATCCGATCCGCCACCTGCCGGGCAAAGCCCATCTCGTGGGTGACCACCACCATGGTGATCTTTTCCTTCGCCAGGCGGATCATCACGTCCAGCACCTCCTGGATGGTCTCAGGATCCAGGGCGGAGGTGGGCTCATCAAAGAGGATGATTTTCGTCTGGGAGCACAGGGCCCGGGCGATGGCGATGCGCTGCTGCTGCCCGCCGGAGAGGGTGGTGGGGTAAACGTGAGCCTTGTCCCGCAGACCCACCACGTCCAGGTAGTGCCAGGCCAGCGCCTCGGCCTCGGCGCGGCTCTTGTGGTGCAGTTTCATGGGGGCCAGGGTCAGGTTCCGCAGCACGGTCATGTGGGGGTAGAGGTTGAACTGCTGGAACACCATGGACATGTTGTCCCGCACCATTTTGGTTTTGTTGCGGGATGTCAGCTCCTGTCCGTCGATGTACACATGCCCGCTGCTGGGCTCCTCCAGGAAGTTCATGCAGCGCACCGTGGTGGACTTGCCCGAGCCGGAGGGCCCGATGATGACCAGCTTCTCGCCCTCCCTGACCTCCAGGTCAACATCCTTGAGCACGTGCAGCTCGCCAAAGTATTTGTTGACCTTCTCCAGTCGGATCATGTCCGCACGCTCCTTCCGGCATCAGCCGTATACGCCAAAATGCACAGCGGAGTCCACGGCAGCGCTGCCGTGAACCCCGTCGTTCAGCCGTCAATGAACAAAGGCGCCTGATCCCACGGGGGGAATCAAGCGCCTTTGCATGGATGGATTATAGGGCCGGGCGGGGCGGATGTCAAGGGAAAGGGCGCAGGAAAAACAATGCAGTACACGCTTTGTACAATCTGTCCATGGGGGCTGCCGACGCTTGCCGAACAGTGCAGGGCATGGTATAATATAGGTGACAGCCAAGACGCCGCGTCAGCCCCACAGGGCATGCGGTACTCTATCGACAAAGGAGAAAATGC
This sequence comes from Eubacteriales bacterium, assembly GCA_034104265.1. GTDB lineage: Bacteria > Bacillota > Clostridia > Christensenellales > Aristaeellaceae > UBA11524. The sequence continues at coordinate 54,847 of JAXEEE010000104.1, forward strand.
CATATGACCACCATTTTCTGGGCGGGCGATTCCACCGTGAAGCAGAACGGTATCGAAACCTATCCGCAGACGGGCATCGGACAGGTGTTCGAGCGCTTTGTCCGCCGCTATGAGGTGCAGGTGGAGAATTACGCCGAGAATGGCCGCAGCACCAAGCAGTTCATCGACGAGGGCCGCCTGGCGGTGATCTATGACCGGATCAGGGAGGGGGACTTCCTGTTCATCCAGTTCGGCCATAACGACGAGAAGATTCAGGATCCCGCCCGCTACACCGACCCGGACACGGACTTCCCGGTGAACCTGGGCAAGTTCGTCAACGTGGCCCGGAACAAGAAGGCCACGCCGGTGTTCATCACGCCCCTGACCCGCTACGGCGGCGATCCGGCGGATGAAATGTACAACCATGTTCGCTGGGCGGAATCCATGCGCCGCACGGCGAAGCAGCTGGACGTGGCGCTCATTGACCTGACGGCCATGTCCAAGGCGCTGGTGGCGGAAAAGGGTGAGGCGGCCCGCACCACCTACTACATGAACCTGCCTGCCGGGGTGTACCCCCACTTCCCCCAGGGGCAGCGGGACAACTCCCACCTGCAGCCCGCGGGCGCGCTGGCCTTTGCCGGGCTGATCGCCCAGGGCCTGCACGCGCTGGGCGGCAAGTACGCCGCGCTGCTCACCGAGGGCTACGACCAGTGGCAGCGGGAAACTGCCAACTTCGGCATTGCCAACTCTGCCGCACAGGAGGTTGAACTGTAATGGACAAGCTGTGGTTTGCCGACAACGGCGACGGTACCTACCGCAATCCGGTGATCTTCTGCGACTACTCCGACCCGGACGCCATCCGCGTGGGCGACACCTACTACATGACCGCCTCCACCTTCAACTACACCCCCGGCCTGCCCATCCTCACCAGCCGTGATCTGGTGAACTGGAAGCTGGTGAACTACGCGCTGAAGACCATCCCCGATGGCTACGACGGTGCGCCCCGGCACGCTCAGGGCGTGTGGGCTCCGGCCATCCGCTTCCATGACGGGAAGTTCTACATTTATTATGGTATGCCGGACGAGGGCATTTACATGGTGCGCACGGAGGATCCCCTGGGCCAGTGGGAGAAGCCCGTGCTGGTGCTGGCGGGCAAGGGCCTGATCGACTCCTGCCCCTTCTGGGACGACGACGGCCGGGCATGGGTGGTGCATGGCTATGCCAAGAGCCGCATCGGCTTCAAGAGCTGGCTGGGCATCTTCCCCATGAGCCCGGACGGCACCCGCGCCATCGGCGACGATCACCTGCTCTTCGACGGTACGAAGGATCATCCCACCCTGGAGGGCCCCAAGGTCTACAAGCGGGATGGCTGGTATTACATCTTCGCCCCGGCGGGCGGCGTGGCCACGGGCTGGCAGGTGGTTATGCGCAGCCGCAGCATCACGGGCCCCTATGAGGATCGCGTGGTGCTCAAGCAGGGTTCCAGCGTCACCAATGGCCCTCACCAGGGCGCGTGGGTGGATACCCCCGATGGCGAGGACTGGTTCCTGCACTTCCAGAGCCGCGGGCTGTACGGACGCATCACCCATCTGCAGCCCATGACCTGGGGCGAGGATGGCTGGCCCCGCATGGGCATGGAGGATCCCACGCCCGTGCCGCCGGAGAGCATCAACGCCGGTGAGGACGCGGGCGAGGCGTCCCTGCGGGCCAATGCGGCGGACTGCGGCATTCCCGTGCAGCAGTGGCGCAAGCCCAGCGCCCCCGAATGTCCCCGGGTGTCCGAGCAGGCCAGCGACGATTTCCAGCAGGGTCTGGGGCTGCAGTGGCAGTTCATGGGCAACCAGCGGGAGGACTTCTATCAGGTGGGGAACGGACGGCTGCGGCTGTTTGCCATCAAGCTGCCTGAGGGCGGCGACCGGCTGTGGCAGTGCCCCCAGGCCCTGACCCAGAAGCTGTGCTGCCCGGCCTTCACCGCCACGGTGACCATGGACGCCTCCGGGCTGAAGGCGGGCGATGAAGCGGGCCTGGCGCTGGTGGGCGGCCAGTACGCCTTTGCGGCGGTGCGGCGCACGGATGCGGGAATGCAGCTGGTCTATGTAGCCAGCGAGGGCAATGACCATCGCGAGACGGTGCTGGCAGAGCTGCCGCTCCATCAGGAGAAGATCACCTTCCGCATGACGCTGACCCCCACTGGCTTCGCCCAGGCGGAGACCGTCTTTGCCTGGAGCCTGGACGGGGAGCACTTCGAGCCCATCGGCGAGCCCTTCTCCCCTGCGCGGCACACCTGGGTGGGCGTGCGGCTGACGCTGTTTGCCATGCCCATGAACGGCGGGGCGGATCAGGGCGGCTATGCGGACTTCGGCGCCTTTGACGTGCAGCCCCTGGAGGTTCAGCCATGACCGGCGCGGCGCTGCGGGAGGCCATCCTCCGGGACGACCTGGACACGCTGAAGCGGGAGCTGCCGCTGGAGCCCTCGCTCATGGACTGGGCGGGGGAGGACGGCATACCCCTGGCGTTCCTGGCGGCCCGGGAGGGCGGCGCGGACATGCTGCGCTACCTGGTGGAATACGGGCTGCGGGTGAACCTGAACGCCGTGGACGATAAGGGCCGGGATCTGCTCCACTACGCTGCCATGTCCGGCAGCGTGGACAAGTGCCGGTACCTGGTGGAGCGGGGCGGCATGAATCCCCTGCGGGGCGACAGCAGCCTGGTTACGCCCTTCGACATTGCCCACCGTATGGGCCATGCCGCGCTGGAGGACTACTTTGCCCAGGCCGTGGGCTTCCCCTGGGAGGAGAGCTACCACAATCCCATCCGGCGGGGGTTCTTCCCGGATCCCTCCATCCTCCGCGTGGGCGAGGACTATTACATGGTGAACTCCACGTTCATCTTCTTCCCCTGCATTCCCATCAGTCACAGCCGGGATCTGATCCACTGGGAGGTGATCGGCCATGCCATCACCAACCCTGCCTGGGCGCACCTGGAGGGCCTGGAGGGCGGCCGGGGCTACTGGGCGCCGGATATTTCCTACTGCAACGGGCGATATTACATCTGCGCCACCCTGCGCCTGAACGACGTGGGCCCCGTCCGCCGCAGGCAGATGGTGGTCACGGCGGATCGACCCGAGGGCCCCTATTCCGAGCCGGCGTTCTTCGAGGAAGACGGCATCGACCCCAGCATCTTCCATGATGACGATGGGCGGCACTACATGCTGCTGAACCGGGGCGCGCGGATCTTCGAGATCGACGAAACCGGGACGAAGCGGCTGTCCGACACCACGCTTCTGTACTACGGCAGTCACGGGCGTGCGCCGGAGGGGCCACACCTGCTCAAGCATGACGGCTGGTACTATCTCTTTGAGGCGGAGGGCGGCACGGGCACGGGCCATCGGGAGACGGTGTCCCGGTCGCGGACGCTCCACGGCGTGTATCAGCCCAGCCCCTACAATCCTGTCATCCGCCAATGGGACGAGCGGGCGCTGATCCAGCGCTGCGGCCACGCCAAGCCGGTTTCCACGCCGGACGGGCGGTGGTACTTCGTGTACCTGTGCGGCCGGGCGCTGGACGGCCAGTGGACGATGCTGGGCCGGGAGACGGCCCTTGACCCCTTCACCTGGACGGCGGACGGCTGGCCGCTGCTGAACGGCGGCGGGGGCGTCAGCACCCAGAACCGCCTGCCCCTGCCTCCCGCGCCGGTGGAGGCTTCCCGGGTGGACTGGGTATCCCCCCGCCCGCCGGAGGACGGGCAGTTTAGCTGGCATGAGGGCGGCGTGACCATCCGCGGGAGCCGCTTCCCCATGACGGACACCCGCTGCCGGAGCCTGCTGCTCCAGCGGCAGACGGCCTTCCGCTGCGGCTTCGGGGCGACGCTGACCGTGCCGGACGGGGGCGAGGCGGGTATCACCTGCTACTATGACGAGAACTCCTTCCTGACCCTGGGGGTGCGGGAGGGGCGCGTCGAGGCCACGGAGCGCATCGGCCTGGAGACCCGCCGCCATGAAACGGCGCTGACGGCACAGCCGGGACAGCGGCTCCGCCTGGCGGTACGGGCGGACGGCCTGACCCGGATTCTGACGGTGGAGGGAGCGGAGGTCATGACGCTCCATGACGTGACGTATCTGGCGGACGAGGGCGTGCGCCTGGGCAAGCGCTTCACCGGCGCGATGCTGGGCGTGTACGCCATCGGCTGCACGGCGGACTTTACGGACCTGCATGATACGGAGGAGGATGAAGCATGACAATGGTTTCTTCCGCGTCGATCCTGAGAATGCTGGACCGGCTGGAAAAGGAAAATGTCTGCCTGCATGGGTTTGAGCTGCGGGTGGGCGGCAGCGTCCGGGCGGAGGGCTACTACGCGCCCTTCCGCAAGGGTGGGATGCACCGGATGTATTCCGTGAGCAAAACCATGACGAGCCTGGCCATCGGCCTGCTGATCGGGGACGGCAGGCTGAAGCTGGACGACAGGATCGTGACCTTCTTTGAGGACAAGCTGCCGCGGAACCCCGATCCCCGGCTGATGCGCCTGACCATCCGCGACATGCTGCGCATGGCCACCTGCCACCGCAAGACCACCTACCGCGAGGGCATCGACGACAACTGGGACGGGACCTTCTTCAACGTGAAGCCCACCCACGAGCCGGGCACCATGTTCAACTACGACACCTCCTGCTCCCAGGTGCTGGCGGCGCTGGCGGAGCGGTTGGCGGGCAAGGGGCTGCTGGAATTCCTGGAGGAGCGGATCTTCAGCAAAATCGGCGCGGACGATCCCAAGCGGTGGCTGACGGATCCCTCCGGCGTGCCCACCGGCGGCACGGGGCTGATGATGTCCCTGCGGGATCTGGGCAAGGTGGCGCAGCTGGTGATGGACGGCGGACACGGGCTGATTCCGGCGGATTACCTGGCGGCGGCGACCACGAAGCAGATCGGCAACGACGCGCCGAACTTCCCCGAGGAGGGCTATGGCTACGGTTATCAGCTGTGGATCACCCGCTACGGCTGGGCCATGTACGGCCTGGGCGGCCAGATGGCCCTGTGCTGCCCGGAGAAGCGGGTGCTGCTGTGCACCATCGGCGACACGCGGCTGGATCCCTACGGCATCCAGCGGCTGCACGACGCCTTCCGGGAGGAAATCCTGGACCACACGGATGAGCTGGAGATCCCCGGCAGCGACGAAACGCTCCAGCGCAGGCTCGCGAACCTGCGGATGGTCAGCGTACCCCATGCAGGCGGCGTGTGCCCGAGGGAGAGCCGCACCTACATCATGGAGGACAACGACGGGCAGCTGAAGCGCGTGGTGCTGGAGGAAAGCGCTGTCCGCCTTGTCTGGACGGACGGGGAGCATGCCTTCCGCTGGGACGTGCTGGGGCAGAACAAGGCTGGCTGCTGGCCGGACACGGATGTATCCACGCTGACCAGCGCGGGCCTGACGGAGGACGGCGGGCTGCATGTTCGCTGCAGCGTCGTGGGGGACGCCCCCTGCGGCGCGGAGCTGTTCATCTACGAGAAGGACGGCACAGTCAGCATCCGTATGCGCAAATCCAGCGATCCCCTGACCAACCGCTACGATGGCCTGTTCTGGGGCCGGGAAGTCTGATAAAACATAGAAGCAGGGCGGCGCGGACAAGCATCCGCACCGCCCTTTGTGCTGTCCATGACGCCATGGGCAGGGCAGAGTGCCGATAGGCGTGAGATTTGCGAAAGGTGGGAGCATGCAGCGATACGGGCGAAGCTGCTTCTCTGCGCGCAGAACCGTGACAATGATGACATAACGGTTCATCAAAGGGATTGGATGATTGTTATCTGCGCCGATCTGCGCACTACCCGCGTTGCTGGAGCAACCGGCAGGGCATCCGTGCATCGGGCAGGGCCATGCTGTGCGCACAAAACGGAACGGCGCGGACAAAGGATCCGCGCCGCCCTTATTGGTTGGGGAAGGTCTTACAGCACATCCCGCAGGAAGCGGGCGGCGTCCTGGGGCCAGTTCACGGCCTCGGGTACCAGGTGACGGCCGTCCAGATCGGTGGTTTCGTCGCACAGGCCCGCGCCATGGCAGCCGTGGGGATAGATGTGCACCTCGCCTTGCACGCCGCAGCGGTGCAGCGCGGAGGCAAAGAGCAGCGTGTTCTCCACGGGCACGGATGTATCCTCCCAGGTGTGCCAGAGGAAGGTGGGCGGCGTGGCGTCCGTGACGTGCTCCTCCAGGGAATAACGGGCGTGGACATCCAGATCCTCGCTGCCGGTCAGGTTCACGAAGGAGCCCCGATGGGCAAAGACTCCGCCGGTGATCACCGGATAGCCCAGCACCATGGCGTTGGGCCGCACCTGCTCAGCCGTCAGGCCCAGGGGCTGCCACAGATGCTCGTCCTGCCACATCACGCCCAGGGTGCAGGCCACGTGCGCGCCCGCCGAGAAGCCCATCACCGCCAGCGCGTCGGGATCAGCATGGTATTCCGCCGCATGGCTGCGCACATGGGCCACGGCGCAGGCAACGTCCTGCACCTGCGTGGGGAACACCGCCGGAGCCACGTGGTACCATACCACAAAGGTGACAAAGCCCATCCCGGCGAAGCGCAGGGCCACAGGCTCCGCCTCCCGCATGGACAGGTGGGTATAGCCGCCGCCGGGGCAGATGATGATGCCGCGGCGGCGCTGGTCGGGGTTGGCAGGGAAGGGCGGAGCGTACACGTCCAGGGGTACGCCGGTGGGCAGGGTGACGCGCTGGTGAAGCATGGTCAAGCCTTCTTTCGTAATCAGGTTGGGGTCGTGAAGGGAAAAGGCGATCCGCGTCAGCGGAAGGGATCCTCCGGCGTGCCGCTGCCCTGGGTAAAGGCATACCGGTTCAGATCCAGGTACAACAGGGGCCGCAGGCCGATGGTGGCTTCAGCCGGATCCACGCCGCCCCCCAGCACACTGCCGTTGTACCAGACAATGGCCTGCCGTCCGTCGGGGGCCTCGTCCGCCAGCCACCACCAGGCCCGGCCGTCGCTGTGATGCTGCACACCCTGCGCCATGGCATAGGGCGTGGCGGCGCAGGACAGATCGCCCAGTGCGGAGGCCTGCTCCAGGTCGGGCAGGGCCAGGGTGGCCGCAGCGTCCTCCGGCGCGGCAAGGTCGGTGGCGGAGGCCACGGGCATGGCGTCGATGACCCGGGTGCACAGCAGGGTGGCCGCGTCATCCGTGACGCCGAGCACCTGCCAGGTCAGCGGCTGGGCCGCGCCACTCTCGTCCGTGGGGTAGCTGCCGTAGACTACGTAGGGGTGCTTGCCCGCCGCATCCCGCAGGGCCAGGTTGGTGGCGAAGCGGGCCTGCAGCTCGCTGATGCGGCTGGCGCTGTCCAGGTAGCCCTCCAGGGCGGCATAGCGGGCCATGAGATTCTCGCAGCCGGACAGGGTGACGGAGGCGTACTCCGCCTCCAGCTGCAGGTACAGCGCGCTGCGGCAGGCGAGCGCCCGGGCCTTGGCATCGAGGGTGTCGCCCAGGGCCTCAAAGGCGGCCATGGCCTGCCCGTAATCCCCGGACTGATACAGCTCCGCTGCCTTGTCATAGGCGTTCTGGCGCAGGCCCTCGCGGCACTGGGCCATGAGCGCGTCGGCTTCCTCCTGTCCCTGGTAGGGCTGAAGCAGCGTCAGCGCCTGCTGCCAGCCGCCGGAGACCATCAGGGCTTTGGCGCGGCGGATGTCCCGGGCGGGAATGGCGGCCTCCAGCGCCTGGGCCTGAGCCGCGCTGTCCGCGAAGGCCCCCAGGGACTGGTACAGCGCCATGGCGCCCTCCAGGTCGTCAGCCTCAGCCAGATCCGCCGCGTCCAGGTAGGTCAGGTAGCGGCTGCTGTTCAGGAAGGGATCCACCTGCTTGAGGGAGCTGCGGGCCAGGTCCCGCTCCCTCTGCTGCAGCGCATACAGCCCTGCGGCGTACAGCGCGTACTCGCCGGAATCCCGGTACCCGCCCAGCTGATCGAACAGCCGGGCCGCGCCCTCAAAGTCCCCCGCGCCCAGGAAACGCTGGGCCTGCTGGTAGTAGTCCTCGTTGGAAGCGGCGCAGCCAGTGGCGGTCAATGCCAGGGCCAGCGCCGCAAGAAGGGTGACGATCCGTTTCATAAGCCATACCTCCCCGTGAAGCATGAGGATAGCATGGCCGGATGAGGGCCGGATTATGACCCCGGACAGCGGATCAAAATAGGGACTGACTGGCTTATGACCGCTGAAGCAGACGGAGGATGGCGGTCTTCTTCCGCAGAATCCACCAAGCAAGGCACAGCCCGCCGTAGACCAGCATGCCCGTCAGGGTCTGCAGGGCCAGGTTCAGCCAGCCGCCGAAGGGCAGCAGCGCACCAACCAGGCGCACGCACACCAGCATGATCAGCCCGATGACCGCGTACACCGCCGCAAAGCCCAAATACCGCCGGTAGGGCAGCGCGCCGCGGATGAACAGCCACTGGGTCACCGGCACGGAGAACTCTGCCAGCAGCGTGCCCACCACTGCGCCCATGGCTCCCATGCGGGGAATCAGCAGGCTGTTGGCGATCAGGTTGATCACCGCGCCCGCGCTGACGCTGATGATGAACACCCTGTCCTGCCCCGTGGGCAGCACCCATTGCGTGCGGATCACATTGGCAAAGCCGATGGCGATGAGCGTGAAGGCCAGGGGGATCATCAGCCGCCCGGACCCGGTGAACGCCGGGCCGAAGAACAGAGGCGCGAAGGTTTCCGCCACCGCCGCCACCCCGAAGGCCATGGCGCTGACCATGCACAGGATCAGCTCCATGGACAGGGCAATGTGCTGCCGGGCGCGGTCGATCTCGCCCTTGCGGATCAGGCTGGACACCTTGGGCAGCATCACCGTGCCAATGGCGGAAATGAACCCGCTCAGGCAGTAGATGATCTTTTCCGCGTTGCCGTACAGGCCGTTTTCCGCCATGCCCGCCAGCGCGCCCACCATCACCTTGTCCATCTGCCGGTAGACGCTCACTGCCACCACCGAGATGGACAACAGCGCACAGGGGGCTAGGTGCTGAAGAACACGGCGGAAGGGAACCTTCACCAGCCGCACCTTCCCCCGCAGGCTGCCCCAGCAGCTGACGCAGCCCACCAGCGTTGCCAGCGACCAGGCGAAGGCGTAGATCCACAGATCCTCCTGTCCCTTCACGAACAGGAACACCGCCGCCGTGGCCAGCAGCTTTACCGCCGTGTTGCGCAGGGCGATGGGCTTGAACTGATCCAGGCCCATCAGGCACCAGTCCACGTTCACCAGGCAGGAGACGGACATCATCGTCAGATGCAGGGCGATCAGCTGCTCCTCCCCGGCGATGAAGGCCACGTACCCCACGTAGGCCAGGAGCGTGATACCGGCCACCATCAGCTGCATCTGCCAGATCTCCGAGAAGGTGCGGTCAAGCTCCGCGCGGCTGTCCCGGGCACGGGCGATGGCACGGGTTCCGTAGTTCTCCAGCCCCAGCATGCCCACCAGGCAGAACATATAACTGATGGACCAGGCGTAGTCGTACAGGCCCACGCCCACCTTGCCCACCGTCCGGGACAGGTAGGGCGCGGTGACCAGCGGCAGCAGCACGGAAAACACCCGGTAGGCCACATTGTACATGGCGTTCTTGCGCGTACTCACAGGCATATCCTTTCCTTTTGGCGGCAGAATCAATACCACCCTTCTATTTTTCGCGATTTTTCTCCTTCTTCCTGCTTGACAGATGCCCGGGACGTTGATACAATACGTAAACGAAAAAACGAAATACGGTTTACGCAAAAGGAGGAACATTCCCATGAAGCATCTCCAGGCCAAGCATCTTGCGCTGTGTGCACTCTTTGCCGCATTGACCGCCGTGTGCTCCCAGATCCAGATCCCCCTGCCTGCGATTCCCATCAACCTGGCGCTGTTTGCGGTGCATCTGTGCGCGGCGCTGCTGGCGCCCCGGTACGCGGCGCTGTCCATGGCGGCGTATATCCTGCTGGGCGCGGTGGGCGTGCCGGTGTTCGCCGGGCTGAAGGGCGGCATTGCCGTGCTGTTTGACAAGACCGGCGGCTATATCATCGGCTACCTGCTCTCCGCCCTGCTGACCAGCTGGCTCATCCACCGCAAGGAGAGCAATTTCCTCCGCTCCTGCCTGGCCATGGTGGCGGGCGTGGCGGTGTGCTACGTGTTCGGCACGGTCTGGTTCATGGTGCTGACGGGCACCCCCCTGTGGACCAGCCTGACCTGGTGCGTGCTGCCCTTCCTGCCCGGCGACGCGGTGAAGATTCTCCTGGCGGCCTTCCTGGCCAAGCGGCTGCAGGTGCCCATGCGCCGGATGCTGGCCTGATCGCCCTGCGTATACCTCAGCATGAACATGCATCCCGGAGGATCGGATGGCGTCCGTTCCTCCGGGATGTTTTCGTCTGCAGTGCCAATCATGACTGTCCGCCGGACGAGGGGAGGCCGCAGACCCGCGGACATAAAACAGCCCGAAGTACCTGTTGGCGGCGCTTCGGGCTGTGGCGGGCGTAACGCCGGGATGCGGCGTCAGCCCTTGATGCCGGTGTTGGCAATACCCTCGATGAAGTAGTTCTGCGCGAACATGTAGATAATCAGGATCGGGATCAGCGACATGGTGGTGCCGGCCAGGATCAGCGTGTATTCCACGCCGAACTCCTGCTGGAACATGCGCAGGCCCAGCTGAAGGGTGTACTTGCTCTTGTCGCTGAGCATGATCATGGGGGCGGTGAAATCGTTCCAGGAGTCCAGGAACTTCAGCGTGACCAGCGTGGCCAGCGCGGACTTGGACAGCGGCAGGATGATGCTGGTCAGGATGCGCAGCTCACCCGCGCCCTCAATGCGGGCCGATTCCACCAGGGAGTCCGGCAGGCTGATCATGAACTGGCGCATCAGGAACACGCCGAAGGGCGAGAACCAGTGCAGGATGATCAGCGACCAGCGGGAGTTCAGCAGGCCCATGTTGCGGATCAGCTCGTACTGGGGAATCATGGTGACCTGGTAGGGGATCATCATGGTGGCCAGGTAGAGCATGAACAGACCGTCGCGGCCCTTGAAGTGGAGCTTGGAGAAGGCGTAGGCCGACAGCGAGCAGGTGACCACCTGGCCGATGGTGGACAGGATGGCGATGAAGGCCGTGTTGCCGTAGAACTTGGCAAAGGGGATCTTCTCAAACACGCTGCGGTAGTTGCTGACCATCCACCGTTCAGGAAGCAGCTTCATGGGCACCGCGAACAGCTCATCCTTGGGCTTGAAGGAGCCGAGGACCATCCATACAAACGGGAACAGCATGAACAGCGCCAGCGCCACCAGGATGATCAGGATGACGCAGGTCAGAATCCTTTTGCGGACCTTGGTTGACATATCCGTCTGCCTCCTTCCTTAATAATTGACCCACTTCTTCTGGCCGATGAACTGGATGGCGGTGAACACCATGATGATGGCGAACATGATGAAAGCCGCCGCACTGGCATAGCCGAAGCGGGAGTCCATGAAGGACTTGTTGTACACGAAGTAGGCCAGCACGTTGGTGGCACGGCCGGGGCCGCCCTGGGTCATGGCGATGATGATGTCGAACACCTTGAAGGAGCTGATCATCTGCGTCACCAGGCAGAAGAAGATGGTGGGAGACAGCATGGGAAGGGTTACGTGCAGGAAGGACTGCCAGCCGTTGGCGCCGTCCAGCTTGGCGGCCTCATACAGCTCCACGCTGATGCCCTGCAGTCCCGCCAGCAGAATGATGGCGTTGTAGCCCATGGAGCGCCAGATGGACACGATCTCCACGGAGGTCAGCGCGTACTTGGAGGAGGAAATCCACTTGGGCGGGTCGCTGTTGCCCAGCATCATCAGGATCTGATTGACGGGGCCCTGCTTGGCCAGCACCATGGACCACACCAGGCCGATGGCGATCATGGAGGTGATCTGGGGCAGGAAATAGATGGTGCGGAACACCTTGATGCCCGGGATCTTCACGTTCATCAGCAGCGCCATCAGGATGCCGAAGACAATGGACAGCGGCACGGTCACCACGGTGTAAATCAGGGTGTTTTTCAGTGAAATCAGGAAGGTGGAGTCGGAGAACAGCTTCACGTAATTGCTGATGCCCACAAAGTCCATCTGCTTGAAGCCGTTCCAGTTGGTCAGGCTGATAATCAGCGCGCGGAATACAGGATAGACAATGAAGAGCAGGAAGCCCAGCAGATTCGGCAGCAGGAATGCGATGGCAGTCCGCTGCTGAATGCGCATATAGGCATTGCCCTTCCTTTTCTTTGTTTCAATACCGGTGGTCATCCTATCACGCTCCCCTAAAACATGCCCTGTGCGGAGGGCCAGAAACGACGCCTTTCAAAAAGAGGGCCGCCCGGCGTTTCGAGCGGCCCCTGATTGTGCTGAGCCTGTAGGATTACTGGGCGTTCACCACTTCATCCTGAATACGGGCCTTGCAGTTCTCCTCGGTGGTTTCGATATCCTGCTCACCCAGCAGATACAGGGAGACTTCCTCCTTGATCACGTTGGTGGCGGGGTTGTAGAGCGCGTCGCAGGGAACCTGGGAGATGATGTCCTGGTTCACGACGAACTCGATGTGCTCGGGCGCGGTCTTGCCCTCGCAGTAGGTGGCGACGGTGTTGTCGTCCTGCCAGGCGGGGAAGTAATCCATGGCCAGCAGGGTCTTGGAGGCCTCAGCGCCGGTGCAGAAGGCGATGAAGTCATAAGCCGCCTCGGCGTTCTTGGAGGACTCGGTCACCATCAGCACAGCCGCGGCGCCGGGGGTCACAGCCTGCTCGCCTTCCCAGTGGGGCAGGGGAGCGATGTCATAGTTGACGTTGCCGTCGCCATTGCGGATGGCGGTGTTCAGCATCTCAATGACCCAGTCGCCGTTGTAGAACATGCCGTACTTGCCCTGCAGGAAGTTGCCGGCATAATCCGCGCCAGCGTCGCCGGCCATATCCTCATACAGAGGCTGGGAACCGGCGTCGGACAGGCTCTTGCAGAACTCGGCAGCCCGCATCCAGGCATGCAGCTCGTCGTCATTCAGGGGATTGGTCGCGCCCATGGAGTTGCCGGGCACGCGCCACCACATGGAGGTGGGCTGGAAGTTCAGGGAGCCGTAGATCTTGTCGGCGCCCTCGCCGCTGGTCAGCTTGGCAGCGATCTCAGCATACTCTTCCCAGGTCCACGCGCCGGTGGGATAGGGAACGCCAGCCGCGTCGAAGATGTCCTTGTTGTACACCACGAACCAGGAGCTGGTCTTGTAGGGCAGGCCGTAGGTCTTGCCGTCGATGGCGATGGAGCCCAGGATGGACTGCACGCCGGACAGGTCGGTGCCCGCAGCGGCGATCAGGTCGTCCAGGGGACGAACAGCACCCTTGTTCACGTACTCAGCCAGGCCGGGAGGGGAGGAGATGCCGAACATATCGACGTCGCCGCCGCCGCCCAGGACGGTCTGCAGCTTCACAGTATAATCACTGCTGGGCGTGCAGGTCATGTTGATCTTCACATTGGGATGCTCAGCCTCATAGAGCCGGATCAGCTCGGTGAAGAGCTCTTCTTCATCGGACCACATCTGGAAGTTCAGCGTGATGGTGTCATCGGCCATTGCGGTGACGCAAAGGCTTGCCAGCATCGCGATGCTGAGGATGAGTGCCAGAACCTTTTTCATCGTTTCTGTCCTCCTGTTCAATTTCGGCAGATGATCTCTGCTGCGTTATTATGGATACATTATCATGAACTCGGACAAAAGTCAATGGTGTCTGTGGTATTTTGTCGGTTTTTGTGGGTTTTTATACATCCCGGGCAGCAAAGGAGCGCCTGCACGGGCCGTCACCCGGCGTCAGGCAGCATGCCCGGGTCAGGGAAGAAGCGTCCATGCCGCTGCCTCAAGGCCCTCGCAGCTGGCCGTGACCTTCACCGGACCGTTCACCTTCACCAGCACGCTCACCCGGCCCCGGTACAGGGGCATGGTGTGGCTGGGATAGGGCACATGGCAGTTCAGATCGCCGTTGTCGGTGCCGAGAATCTCGCCTTCGCCCTCCACCGCGAAGGTGACGGGCTGGTCGGCGCGGAGGATGAGGTTGCCCGCCGCGTCCTGGGCCTGCAGGGTCAGCAGCGTCCGCTCACCCGCCCTGGCCGGACGGGGCTGCTCAAAGGCCAGCTTCGCAGCAGGGCCGGGGGTCACGATGGTCTGCGTGCATACGGCCTCGCCCCCGATGTAGCCCGTGGCGATCAGCCTGCCCGGCACGTAGGGGATGAAGCCCCGCAGCATGCCGTTGGCGTCGCGGCTGTTCTCGTCAAGAATCAGCACCTTGGGGCCGTAGTCGATGACAACCTTCTCACAGTTGGTGGCCGCCATGACCGGCAGCACTGCCCGCCCGATCTGCGGATAGTCCCACAGCTCCTCGTAGGGGGGCATGCTCCAGTGCTCCTTGGGGAATTCGTCCGGCAGGGTGTAGTCCAGCAGGCCCACCCGCATCACCGGCTCCTTGGACCAGATGGCCTTGAGAATATGGTAGCTGAAGCGCGGCACGTTGTTGGTGCGGAAGACGGAGCCCGTCCAGCCCTTGGAGGGCCAGCCCATGGATTCGCCCAGGTAGTCAAAGCCCGTCCAGATGAAGCCGCCGATGACGTAGCTGACCTTCTCCGGCACCAGGGAGGGCAGGCGCTCCACATAGTTCTGCATGTTGTCCCGGTGACCCATGAAGTACTGGTAGATCTCCGTGCCCAGAATCAGCTTGTCCGGGTTGGCGGCGTGGATGGCCTCGTACCACTGCTCCTGGTAGTTGCAGGCGATGATGTCCACCTCTGCGGCAATCCGGCTGATGCAGGCCACGCGCTCGTCCACATCCTCGATCTCCCGGTCGTCCACCTCGTCCACAAAGGCCTGGATGTCCTTTACCTGGGACAGGTCGATCTTCGCAGGACGCTTGAAGTGGGGGTTCATGGCGTAGGTCACGGGGCGGGCGGCGTCCAGCGCATGGGCCCGGACCACCAGCATCCGCAGCGTTTCCAGCATGGAGGGCAGGGCCTGGTTCTCCACCTCATTGCCCACGCCCCAGATCACCACGCTGGGCCGGTTGCGGTCGCGGGTGATCATGGCGTCCAGGTCGTGCTGCCAGTCCCGGTCGAAGTAGCGTCCGTACAGGCCGCTGTGCCACTTGTCGAAGCACTCCTCGTAGACGTAGAAGCCCATCTCGTCGCACAGGTCCATGAATTCCCCGGCGTAGACATGGTGCGCGGCGCGAATGGCGTTGCAGCCCATTTCCTTCAGCAGCGCCAGCCGCTCCCGCCACTGCTCGGGCGTTACTGCCACGCCCACGGGGGCAAAGTCCTGGTGCAGGCACACGCCCCGCAGCACCTCCGGCTGCCCGTTCACCCGCATGCCGTCGCTGCTGAAGGTCACTTCCCGCAGGCCCACCCGGCAGGTGTACACGTCCGCGGCCTGGCCGTCCGCCATCAACGACAGGGACAGCGTGCACAGCGCCGGCGACGCAGCGGACCACAGCGGCGCGTCCGGCACCGTCAGGGTGATTGCTCCGCAGCCCTCGCCCCGTACCGTCCGCCCGTCGGGGAGTGCCAGCTCCGCCTGCACACAGGCCGTCTGCCCGGTCACAATCCGCAGGGACGCGTCCCTGCCGGACAGGGCAGTGGTCAGCACGATGCTGCGGGCGTCCAGATGACGGCGCGCCATGCGCACCAGCTTCACCGGACGATAGATGCCGCAGCCGCTGTACCAGCGGTCGGCAGGCTCGGCGGTGTTGTCCACCCGCACCACAACCTCGTTTTCACCCGGGTGCACAAGGGCCGTTACGTCCAGCTCGAAAGATGTGTAGCCGTAGCGCTGACCGCCGGCCTCCTGCCCGTTGACCCACACGGTGCAGTTCTCAAACACGCCGCCGAAATACAGCCATACGCTTTCCACGCTGGCCAGGTTCTCCAGGGTGATGCTGCGCCGGTACCAGCCCACGTCATAACGGTCGAAGAAGCCCTGGGACATTTCCCGGAAGGTATAGTCCCCGGGGCAGGAAACCTCCCGCCCGATCACCCAGTCATGGGGAAGCGAAACGGATTCGTAACCGCCCTGAGGGGCGCAATCCTTCTGCCCGAGGGCAAACTGCCATCCGTCCTGAAGCGTCATTTCCAGCCTGTTCATTGCACTTTCTCCTGTTCATTTGTGATCATGGAACGCAGGGTTGCATTCAACATTCTACCTTTCCCGGGGGAATCCTTCACGATGGGAGAAATTTGCCCGGGAATTCTGAAAATGCGCGGTCAGCCTTGCCGCCTCCGGCAGCGCATGCTATAATGGCATAAGCAATCCACGGAAGGGCTTTCCGTTGTGAACAGCACAGGGAGGTACGGCAACGATGCAGTATCAGAATCCGATCCTGCGGGGCTTCCACCCCGACCCCAGCGTCTGCCGGGTGGGCGATGATTTCTACCTGGCGGTCAGCTCCTTTGAGTATTTTCCCGGCATTCCCATCTACCACAGCCGCGACCTGGTCAACTGGACGCACATCGGCAACTGCCTGCAGCGGGCGGAGGAGTTTCCCCTGCTGCCGGTGGGGGATTCCGGCGGCGTGTGGGCGCCCACCATCCGCTGGCATGAGGGCCTGTTTTATGTGACCGCCGCCCTGGAGGGGTACGGCAATTTCATTGTGACTGCCGCCGATCCCGCGGGGGAATGGTCTGCGCCGGTGTGGTTGCCAGAGGTGGGCGGCATCGACCCGTCCCTGTATTTTGAGGACGGACATGCCTATTATTGCACCAACGACCGTCTGGACGACCGGGAGACCATCTCCATGCAGGAGGTGGACGTGGCGACCGGGCGCATCATCGGCCGGCGGCACGCCCTGTGGAGCGGCACCGGCGCGCACTTCCTGGAGGCGCCCCATGTGTACCGCATCGGATCATGGTACTACCTGCTGGTGGCGGAGGGAGGCACCTTCGCCACGCACAGGGCGACCATCGCCCGCAGCCGCAGCCTGTTTGGCCCCTACGAGGGCTGTCCCCATAACCCGATCCTGACCAACATGTGCGACACGACCTGGCAGGCGCTGTGCACCGGCCACGGGGATCTGTTCGATGACGGGCAGGGCAACTGGTGGATGGTGCACCTGGGCACCCGCCTGGCCCGCCGCACCATGACCCACCTGGGCCGGGAGACCTTCCTGACCCCGGTTCACTGGGAGGACGGCTGGCCCCGCTGCGGCAGGGAGGGCCGGGCGCGCATCCAGGAGGAAGGCCCGCTGACCGCGCCGCAGCAGCCCCTGGCGGCCTTTGAGGCGGATATGCGCCGGGTGAGCTGGGAGCCGGAATGGATCTTCCTGCGCAGGCCGGACATGACCAGGCACCGCCGCGTACCCGGGGCGATGCTGCTGACCCCTTCCACCCGGACGCTGCGGGATCCCGACCCGACCTTCGCGGCGGTCCGGCCCCTGGACTTTGACTGCGAGGTGCGGACGGCCTTCACCTTCCGGCCCCGCTGCCCGGGGGAGGAGGCCGGTCTGGCCGTCCGCCTGGACAGCAACTTCCACATCACCTGCACCGTCACGGCGGATGAGGGCGGACGCGCGGCGGTTCTGGCGATGCAGCTGGAGGATATGCGGCATGTGATCGCCCACCAGCCCATCCCTGACGGAGAGGTGGAGCTTCGCATGGCTGCCGACCGGGAGAAGTACGTGTTCACCTGCCGGGTGGGCGGGGAGACGTTCTGTATCGGCCGGGCGTCCACGCGGTTTGTGGCCACGGAGCTGGCCGGGCGCTGCTTCACCGGCACGGTGATCGGCCTGTATGCAGCAAGCCCGGCGGCGGAGCCGGAGACCATGCGGGTATCCCACTTCGGCATGTACCCCGCCGGGGTGGATCAGACGGATAAGGAGCGTGTTTGACCATGGCAAAGCAGATGCCGCATCTGGAGACGGTGAACGGACGGCAGTACCTGATGGTGGACGGCAAGCCGATGTTCCTGCGGGCGGGGGAGCTGCACAACTCCAGCGCATCCTCCCTTTCCTACATGGAGGAGAACGTCTGGGAGGCCGTCCGTCCTCTGCACCTCAACGCGCTGGTGCTGCCGGTGTACTGGGAGTGCGTGGAGCCGGAGGAGGGACAATACGACTTCTCGCTGGTGGACGGCATTCTCGCCCGGGCCCGGGAGGAAGGGCTGAAGCTGGTGCTTCTGTGGTTCGGACTGTGGAAGAACGGCAACTCGGATTACGTGCCGGGGTGGGTCAAGCGGGATGGAGGCCGTTTCACCCGGGTGCTGACGCGCAGCGGTACGCAGCTGAACGTCTACGGACACCTGTACATGACCATCAGCCCCCTGTGCCAGGCGGCGGTGGAGGCGGACGCCCGCTGCTTCGCCCGGCTGATGGCGCATCTGGCGCAGGTTGACGGCGATATGCATACGGTGGTCGCGGTGCAGGTGGAGAACGAGATCGGCGTGCTGGGCTCCGACAGGGATTATTCGCCCATCGCCAATCAGGCCTATGGTGAGCCTGTCCCCGCGGCGCTGCGGGAGGGCCTGGGGCTGACGGGCATGACCTGGGCGGAATGCTTCGGCGGGGCGGCCTGCGAGAGCTTCATGGCCTGGCATTACGCCTGCGCCGTGCAGAAGATTGCTGCGGCGGGCAAGGCGGCCTGGCCCCTGCCCATGTACTGCAACGCCTGGCTGAAGCAGACGCCCCGGCTGGCGGGGGAATATCCCTCCGGCGGGCCGCAGCTGCACCTGCAGCGGATCTGGCGGCTGGCTGCGCCGGACATTGACTTCTATGCCCCGGACATTTACCTGAGCGCCTACCGGGATACCTGCGACCAGTACTGCGAGGCGGGCAATCCGCTGTTCATTCCGGAGGCCCGCCAGACCGCCGACAGCGCGCCCTACTTCTTCTATGCCCTGGGGGAGCACGGGGCGATGTGCTTCTCGCCCTTCGGCGTGGAGGATATGATGAAGCGCGTGGACAAGCCGGATCCCGGCATGCTCCGCCTGCTGGACATCAGCGAGGAGGCCTTCCGCACAGGCCCCCTGGCGGGCGCGGTGCTGGCGCAGGCCTACGCCCTGGCGGAGGGCATGGGCGAGCTGTTGACCCGGGCGATCCTGGAGGGGCGCGTCCGCGGCTTCCTGGATCAGGGCGAAAGCGGCGTCAACCTGATGCTCCGGGGCTGCATGCTACGCGTGGACTATGACAAAAAGCCCGGCAGCGGCGAACCGCTGGCGGGCGGCATGGTGGTGGAGCTGGGCGAGGACGAGTTTGTGGTGGTAGGCACAAGCTGCCAGCTGCACGTTGCGCCCTCGAGCGAAGACGGTGTGGAGGCGGAACGCTACGAGGAGGGCTGCTTCCGCGACGGGGTATGGCAGCGCAGGCGCATCCTCAACGGTGATGAGCGGCACAACATCCGCTGCGGCACCATCCCGCAGATGTTCCGCATCCGGGTGTTCCCGCTGTGACGCAGCGGCCTGGGACGGCCAGGTATACGCAAAGGCGGAGGAGATTGTCTCCTCCGCCTTGGTCATGTCCGCGGATGCGGTGGTACATCGCTGCTGCTGCGCCTCATGAGCCCCGCAGGCGGCGCAGCACAAGCACAGGTGCCTTCAGGCCGTAGCGCTTCAGGCCGTTCCAGACGCGCCGGATCCATGCCAGAGCCTTCATGCCCAGCAGGCGGAGCGCGCCGACCACCTTCGCCTCCGGGTGGTGGGGCAGCGCATCGAGAGCCTGGTTCAGCTGCTCCGCAATGACCGGCACGCTGAAGACCGTCGCCACCAGCTCATCCTGCCGGGTGCGGATACGCTCCGTTTCCTCAGGGTGGTCAATCAGCCGGGTCAGCGCGGCGTACCAGGCATCAGCGTCGTTGGGGCACAGCAGCTCCCAGCCGAACTGCTTCCGCAGCCGGTCATAGGGCGGCACGTCGGAGTACACGCCCACAGCGCCGGCGGCAGCATACTCCACAAACTTGTTGTAGTGCTTGCAGGCATGGAAGGGCGTATCCGGCATGGGGGCCAGGCCGATGTCGATCTGCAGGGTGTGCAGGGTGCGGCGGTAGGCGTCGTAGGAATCGCAGTAGGGGACGCAGCGGGCGTTCAGCTCTCCTGCGAAGGAGGGCACCGCGCCGAAGAAGGTGAAGCTCACCCGGGGCCCGTACTCCGCGTGGATGCGCAGCAGGGTGTCCTTCAGCAGCTGCTCAATGTCCCCGGCCCGATCCACCGACCCGGCAAAGCCGATGCACACCGGACGGCCGGGCTCCCGGGGCTCCCGGGGCAGGGGATCAATGGCGGGCTCCTCCAGGAGAATCCCCCGGCGGCCGTCCCGGGCATATTTGTCCAGCAGCACCGGCGAGGGCGACAGGATCGCGTCGCTCAGGCCGATGATGCCCCGGATGCACGCCTGCACCTGCTTCTGGCGGTAGTAGGGCGCGCTGGCCAGGGCTTCGGGCACGTTCAGCAGATCATCGTCGATCACGTAGACGAGGTTTTTCCCGGCCTGCTTCAGCAGCTGGGCCAGGTGCAGCTCGTAGGCGTTGTCCAGGCGGCACATCAGCACCGTCTCCGCCCAGGCCAGATCCTGCCTGCTGACGCCCATGGTGGTTTTGTATCGGTATTCCACAGCGCCCCTGGCGGCCAGCTCC
The DNA here is from genome assembly GCA_034104265.1 of Eubacteriales bacterium. Taxonomy (GTDB): domain Bacteria; phylum Bacillota; class Clostridia; order Christensenellales; family Aristaeellaceae; genus UBA11524. The sequence continues at coordinate 75,417 of JAXEEE010000104.1, forward strand.
TCCAGCTGGCAGTGGCCGCACAGCCTCACCGAGGGGATCATCAGCTTGTAGATCAGTAGTACCCGACTGCTCATGGCATTCACTCCGTTTGCTGGGGGCCTGCATGGGCAGGCCGCAGAATAGCACCAGTATACACCTTTTTCCGCCCCGGCGCAACAAGCGGCTCCAATGGAGAAAAACAGGAATTGTCAACCACAGCCGAAAATGCTACAATAAGAAGAAAAATGCATGCGATGGAGGCCTGCCGGATGGATGAGCAAAAGCGCAACCGCCTGAACCTGTGGATGTTCCCGCTGGGTACTGTGGGCAGGGACATGACCTACGCCCTGTTCACCAATTTCCTGTTTACCTACGTGCTGTTCACCCGGCAGCTGGACGCGGCGCAGCTGAGCGCCATCACGGCCATCATGGTGGCAGCCCGCGTCTTTGACGCGCTGAACGACCCCATGATGGGCAACATCATCGAGCGCACCCGCACCCGCTTCGGCAAGTTCAAGCCCTGGCTGGCGCTGGGCGTGCTGTCCACCTCCGCCGTGGTGATCATCACCTTCAATTCCACCCTGCAGGGCTGGCAGTTCATTGCCTTCTTCGGGGTGATGTACTTCCTGCACTCCATTGCCTACACCATGCACGATATCTCCTACTGGGGCATGGTGGCCGCCCTCAGCTCCGACGCGGACGCCCGCAACCGCTTCACCAGCCGGGCCACGCTCTTTGCGGGCATCGGCGGAACCCTGGCGGGCATGCTGATTCCCATGTTCACCACAGGCTCCATGGCCCTGGGCGGCAGCGCCATGACGGCCTACGGGTGCATCGCCATCATCGTCAGCATCCTGTCGCCGCTGTTCATGTGCTTCACCGTCTTCGGCGTACGGGAGAAGCCCGCAGCGCGGGAGGCATCCGCAGCGCGGGAGGCGTCCGCAGCGCGGGAGGCGTCCGCAGCGCCCATCAGCTTCAAGCGCATCTGGAAAACCATCACCGGCAACGATCAGCTGCGGTGGATTGCCCTGGCCTTCCTCATCCACCAGATCGGCAACGGCCTGGCTACCGGCGGCCTGGCGTCCACCTACATCTACATGGACTTCGGCTACAGCGGCGGGCTGTACTCCGTCTTCAGCACCGTGACCATGCTGGCCACGGCGGTCATCATGGTGGCCTACCCGGCCATCAGCCGCAGGGTGCCCCGTAAGGCCCTCATGCGGGTGATGCTGGCAGTGTCCGCGGTGGGGTACGGCGTCACGCTGCTGTCGGGGCTTATGCTGTCGGGCGCGGGCGCACGGTTCTGGGGCATCACCCTGGGCTACATGCTGGCCAATTTTGGGCAGTACACCTTCTACCTGATCATGATGATCTCCATCATCAACACCGTGGAGTACAACGAATACATGCACGGCGTGCGGGACGAGGCCATCATCACCTCCCTGCGCCCCTTCCTGACCAAGCTGGGTTCGGCGCTGATTGTGGTGCTGATTTCCCTGTCCTACATGGCCTTCTCCGTGACGGACACCACCAACCGGATTTCCCAGCTGGAGAGCGCCGCCTCCCAGGGCCTCATCAGCGAGGCGGAGAAGCTGGCCTCCATCGAGGGCGTGCTGGCGGGGGTGCAGCCCTGGCAGACCAGGGGCCTGTTCCTGGTGATCACCCTGGTGCCCCTGGCGATGATGACCCTCTCCTACCTGATTTACCGCAAACACTACAGGCTGGATGAAGGCGAATACGACCGGATCTGCGCCGAGCTGGCCCGGCGGAAGGGGGAAGCCGCATGAGCCTGACCCGCCTGGCCCTGAAGGTGGCGGCGCCGCTGCCCCGGGTGGAGGCCTTCGACCGCTACCTGTTCATCGGCCCCCACCCGGACGATATCGAGATCGGCGCAGGGGCCACCGCGTCCCGCCTGATCGCCCTGGGCAAGCAGGTGACGTTCCTCATCTGCACGGACGGTCGCTACGGCAACGAGAACACCTCCCTCCAGGGGGAGGAGCTGATCCGCACCCGCCGGGAGGAGGCACGTCGCTCCGCCGAAAAGCTGGGCGTGAAGGACGTGCGCTTCCTGAACCTGTCGGACGGAGGCTTCTACGCCACGGAGGATCTGACGGCGGGCATTGCGCGGGTGATTGGCGAAACGCAGCCGGAGGTGCTGTTTGCGCCGGATCCCTGCGTGAACAGCGAGTGCCACCCGGATCACCTGAACGTGGGGCAGGCCGTGCGCCGCTTGGCCTGCGTGGCGGGCAACGGGGGCATCATGGCGGGCTATGGCGCGCAGCCCGCGCCCATTCGCGCCCTTGCTTACTACATGACCGCCCGGCCCAACCGCTATGTTTCCACCCGCGGGCATGTGGACAGGCAGCTGGAGGCTATCTTCGGCTGCCACCTGAGCCAGTTCCCGCCGGACAGCGCGGCTGCCCGGAGCATCCGCCTGTACCTGCGCCTGCGCTCCATCGACTTCGGCCTGCGCAGCCTGAAGGGCCGGGCGGAGGGCTTCCGCGTGCTGGGCCAGACGCAGATGCACTGCCTGCCCGAGGCGGACACGCGGTAAGGCGTTCCTGCATAAGAAAGGTCTCTGGTAAAAACCAGAGACCTTTTTGCGTACGCCCGGCGAAAGACTATCCGAACCAATGGGGGGCAGTTCGGACAGGGGGACGGGCGGGTCGTTGGAGACGGCGTTCAGGAGGACGCGCATCCGGGGGCCATCGTCGGTGTCGTAGAGGTAGACGGCGTTGAGGAAGATGTTCACCAGGCGCTCGGTGAAGTTGGGGTCTGTGCGGTCGCCGTGGGTGAAGCGATTCATCCAGTAGAGAATGCGCTCACGGGTCAGCAGCTGGGACTCGGAGAACTCGGCGGCGGCGATGGCGTCGGCCAGGCTGTGGGCCTCGGATTCGAGGTTCTGGAGCATGGTCAGGGTGGAGGAGGTATAGACGCCGTCGGCGATGGCGTTGTTCAGGTTGGTGATTTTGCGGTGGACGCTGGCCTGCTCGGAACGGAGGGATGTGAGGACAGAGTGCTTCTGTGCGGCCTGCTGCTCGGCCAGGACGAGATCTGCCAGGCGGCTGATGATGTCGGGGTTCAGGGCTACGTCGAGAAGGTAGTTGATGACGGCCTCCTCGATGACTTCCTTGCGGATGGACCGCTTGTCGCAGGACTTGCGGTTCTTGTGATTGTAGCAGGTATAGTAATAGTGGGTGTTTCTGGTGCGGCTGGTGCCGCTATCGCCGACCATGGCTGTACCGCAGTGGCCGCAGAACAACTTGCCTGTCAGGAGAAAATCGACCGGGCTTTTGCTCTCGCGTTTCTGACGCTTGGACAATTGACGCTGAACCTCCTCCCATTGTTCGCGGGTGATGATGGCGGGCATTCCGCCTTCGTTGCGATAATCACGCCAGATATAAACACCGGTATACCGTTCGTTGTGCAGAATATGCAAAAGAACATTATAGGTGAAGGGGCGGCCAGATCGGGTGAGGCCCCGGGCGTTCAGCTCACGGAGGATAGAGGAGCTGCTCATGCCGGAGAGATACCAGTCATAGATCTGCCGGACGACGGGAGCCTCTGCGGAATTGATGATATAATGGCCATCCGGGCCGGGCGAATAACCATAATAGGAATTGCCGTTATAGAGGCTTTTCGATGCGTTGTCATGCATGCCACGGGTGACATTTTCCGAGAGGTTCCGGGAGTACCATTCGGCGGTAGCCTCCAGCATTCCCTCCAGGAGCACGCCGGCGGAGCCCTCGGGGATGGGCTCCATGGCGTAGATGACGCGGACACCCCACTGGCGCAGACGGCCCTTGTAGATGGCGGAGTCCTCGCGGCTGCGGCCGAAGCGGTCCACCTTCCAGACGATGATCGCGCCGAAGGAGCCGGTCTTGGCGGCCTCCATCATGGAGTTGAAGGCCACGCGGGCGTCAATGTGGCGGAAGCCGGACTTGGCGTGGTCGGCGTACTCATGGACGATGGTGTATCCCTCGCGCTGGGCATAGGCGTGGATGTCGCGCAGCTGCTGCTCGATGGATACGTCCCGCTGACCGGCGGAGGAGTAGCGGGCATAGGCCACGGCGCGCTTCTGCACGTCGGGCGGGAGCTGCTTGGGCTTGGGCGTGGGGGTCACCTCCTTACCGGAAAAGGGCAAAATACAAAACGGCGACAATCAGGACAAGAACCTGCAGGGAAACGAGAAATTTCCCGAAAGAATTGAACAGTTTATCAAACAGTTTCTCGTTATTGCGGACGAGAAACAGAACGAGCGCGGCGACCAGGACGAGGACAGGTAAGATGATTTGCCCAACCTCAACGTGTCCATCCGGATAAATGGAAAAGACAATGCCGAGTACGCAGCAAATGAGAATCCAAACGATTGCCATGAATATCCCTCCAATTATGAGGAACGATTCAATGATTCAAATATCGGTCGTAGTCGGGAACTTTTTCATAGTTGAATTCTCTGCCGGAGATGGCGTCCCGCATGCCTTGCATATAGCCATCACGGTAGGCCATGGAAAGGAAAAAATCAAAGCCACCACGGGCAAAGTAGGTTTGAACGTCGATGGCACGGATAACCAAAAGGGCGATGGCAGATGCTACAACACCGAGAATGATTTCAATGACGATCATGCTCTTTCACCTCGCTTTGCACAGAAGAACGAAGATGCAGTCCTTCGCGGTATCCTTCCTCATAGCCGCCACGAAAATGGGCTTGGGCCTTTTGACGGTCTTTTTCTGTGTCGGAATGGGGGCCGCGGTATATCAGGAGCAGCCAGACAAGGAGAAGTACAACAATAGCGCAGACAACATAGACGAGATTCATCTGTGATGCACCTCCTTCAGTATTCCGTGTAATGCGGGTTCCCAACCTCATGCCTGCGTATGTGGCCAAGCTCATGGCGGATGGCCTTGCGCTGGGCCTCTTTGCTCAGGCGGGTGTTGACCACGATGCAGTAGCCGCCATCCTGATCGTTGACCACGAAGGCCCGGACGGTGGGCGGCATGTCCATGGGCGTGACGTGAATGCCATTCAGCGACATGAATGTGCTGTCGGTCAATCGTCGTCACGCTCCTTCAGGATGGCCTCCACGATGCCCAGGACGGCGTCCAGGTCGCGCTCCGACATCTTCCGGCTGCGGTCGAACAGCAGACCAAGCTTAGGGTTGTGTTGGAGAGATTCGCTGATTTCCCGGATACGTGCGCCTTCGGAAGAAGATGCGGGAGGAACCCTGGTCGGGTTGTCCTCCCAGCCCATCAGGTAGGAAGCGCGAACACCGAGCGCGTTGGCCATCTTCTCGAGGGCATCCATCGGAATCTTCTCTGTCTTGCCGGTTACATAGCGTTGCAAGGTTGCCTTGGAAATGCCGGTTGCTTTCTCAAATTCAGCATAGGACATTCCGCTTCTTTTGAAGGCGAGCGCCAAGCGCTCCATAATGATTGGCATTTTTCATCACCCGAAACAAGTATACAGCAGTTGTATTAAAAATGCAACAGCAAAAAGCGAAAGCGGGAAATTTATCTCAAAAACGGGTTGACAAGCAGGAGGGTGTTGTGCTATGATCATCTCAGAATTGAGATAAGGAGGTGAGCCCATGGTGAACTGCCGGATGCTCCAGAGCAAAATGGCCTCTGTCGGAATGACGCAGACAGCTCTTTCCGCTGCGGTGGGTATGTCTCGCAGCAACATGAACGCAAAAATGAATAATCACTACCCGTTCAATGTGGACGAGGTAGTGAAGATCTGCGACGTTCTCGGCATTGTTGACCCTGCGGAGAAGGTGGCTATTTTTTTGCCGGAATCATCTCAATAATGAGACGGAGAAAGACAAGGAGGGAAACACCATGAATGCACCGCCCAGCATTACCGTGCGGCAGGATCGCTACGGCGGCATCCTGATCGACGCGGAGTATGTGCAGGGGAGTCAGGTGGAGCTGCGGGCGCTGGCGGGATCGCTGCTGGAGCCGATCAAAAAGGCGTTTGAGGATCCGGCGTTTGAGGCGGACTTTCAGGCGTGGCTGAAGGAACAGAAGGAAAAGGAGATGGAGAACCATGGCGTTTGAGGAGATCCTGAGCGTGCTGGAGCAGGAGCTGCACAAGAGGAAGGTGCTGCTGGAGGGCCGGGGAGACAGGCTGGAGGTGGCGGAGCAGCAGCTGACGGCCCTGCAGGAGGAAAACCAGAAGCTGCGGGACCGCATCGGGGCGCTGGAGGCCGGGAAGCAGGACGGGGGCATCAACTGGCGCCGCCGGTATGAGAAGCTGACGGGCCGGCACGGGCGGACGGTGGACGCGCTGCGGCGGACGATTGCCGAGCAGGGCGAGGAAATCCAGAGGCTGCAGGCGGAGCTGCACCGGTATGCCCGGGAGATCGCCGACCGGGCAGAGACCCACAGCCGGGTGCGGGAGGAGAACGCGCTGATGCACATGGAGCTGATGGATCTGCGGCGGAAGCTGGATCAGGGCGCGGAGAAGAAGGAGGCGGGCCAGGATGCGGTTTGAGGGAAGGAAGCTGGCGGCGTGGCTGCTGGTGATCGTGCTGGCGGCGGCATCGGTGATGCTGATCCGGGAGGCGCTGGCGGTGGAGGAGGAGCCGCTCACCTACAGCGCGTGGGTGATGTGCCAGCCGGACAGCCGGGTGAACATCCGCGCGCGGCCGGGCTTTGACGGGGACGTGGCAGGGTACGCCTACCCCATGGACCGCCTCACCTGCGACGGCGTGACAGAGGACGGCTGGGCGCATGTGGTGAACCCGCCCTGCGACGCGTCGGACGGCTATGTGTATGTGGGGTATCTTACGGTGGAGGAACCGGAGGACTGCCAGGGCCGCATGATGCGGGTGGAGGCGGACGGCCGGGTGGCGGTGCGCAGCCACATGTGCGGCGAGCGGGTGATGTGGGTGCACCCGGGTGCGGAGGTGGAGGTGTACCAGATGGCGGAGGAATGGGCGGTGACCAGCCTGGGGTTCATCCGCAGCAAGTACCTGGAGGGCATAGACTGATGGAAAAGCTGTGCTTGATCGGGAACGTGGGCAAGGATGCGGAGCTGTCGGCCACCCGGAACGGCAAGCCGGTGTGCCGTTTTTCGGTGGCGGTGCCGGGGCGGAAGGACGAGGCGGGGAACCGGGAGGCCCGGTGGCGGACGGTGGAGGCCTGGGACAAGCTGGCGCAGATCTGCGGGGCGTATGTCCGCAAGGGCATGAAGGTGTACGTGGAGGGCATCCCGGAGGTGGAGGCCTGGCAGGGCCGGGACGGCAAAGTACGGGGGACGCTGGTGTGCAAGGCCTCGCAGGTGGAGTTCCTGAGCCGGGAGACGGCGGAGGATACGGCCGGGGCGGAGGCTATTCCGGCGGGATATACGCCGGTGCCTTCCGGGGATGATGAATTGCCGTTCTGAGGAGGAGCCATGAACCACGAGCGATACCGGGCCCTGTCCGTGTGCGTGGTGCTGATGGAGGCGCAGCTGCGCTCCTTCAGCCGGAACGAGGCCATGCAGGTGCCCAAGGACGGGTACGAGCGGCCCTTTGAGGAGACGCAGCAGACGCTGCGCGTGCTGCGGGAGATGATGCGGGAGATACGGTACGGCACGGACGGGGAACAGGAAGCATAGCGGCGCAGGCCGCAGCTTCCCTTGAACGCCCACAAGGGTGGGCGTCCACGGGAGGCTTGCAAGCACCTCAACCATACGAAGGGAGAAAGTACAATGGCAGACATGGACATGGACAGGATCCGCGACGAGATGGCGAAGGAGCAGCCGGGCTCGCCCATCGAGGCCATCGGGGAGTATGTCACCGAGCGGCTGAACCAGGGCGCGGTGGTGCCTGTGGACAAGACCCTGGCCGGGGCCTACAAGGCCATCGAAAGCTGGGCGCGGGAGCACAAGGGCGGCAAAAGCTGCGTGTGCGTACCGCCGCAGATGGCCTTCTCCATCGTGGACAGGTACTTCGGATTTTCGGAAGAACCGCAAGCGTTTGCGGCGGTGAAGCCTGTGAAGCAGGAGGAGCCGGACAGCCTCGACCTGGACGCGCTGCTGGAGGGGCTGTGATCGATGGACATCAGCGAAGCGAAGGCCCACGCGGGCGGGCTGCTGGCAAATGGCGGATGCCCGGGCTGGGTGGAGGAGCGGGTGCGGCAGGCCATGCCGCACTACATCTGGACATGGCGGGAGGGCCGAAGGAAGAGCGGGAAATGCACCTTCTGCGGGGAGCGGATGGACGGCCTGGACAAGAGGGATATCCTTCCGCCGGACGACTACGACGACATGGACGCAAACGGCTTTGAGGGATCGGGGCCGAACACCAGCGCGCGGCCGAAGGAGGAATGCGACGGAACGGCCAGACACGGGAGGACGGGCCGGTGCCCGATCTGCGGGGTGGAGATCCAATTCCGCTCCGCCGACCGGGGCTACAGGACGCTGGAGGACAGGCTGTTCCTGATCGAGTACGCACGGAGCGCCATTGAGCCAGACGCGCTGGTATGCGTGGGGTACCGGGCCTTTGTGCCCTGGCGGGAGATGGATCCAAACCGGCTGGAGGCGCCGCTGGAGGTTGTGCCCATGGAGATCTGCGTTTTCCGCTCTGGCAAGGGCGGGCAGCGGTTTATCCGGGAGGCGCGATGGGTGTGCGAGGAGAGACGGGGCAACGGCCGCGACAGGTGGGTGAAGTTGGCCACGGAGGCATGGAAGCGCAGGAGGAAGTGCGTCAGCGGGTACACGGGACAGACCAGCTACATGGACAACGACGGCACGCCGGTGGTGCTGGATGTGGACG
>JAXEEE010000105.1:0-20501 GCA_034104265.1 Eubacteriales bacterium
TCCGCTCTGCGGAAAACATTCCTTACAGCCTCGAGCGGCCGGGAGCGAAGCGACCAGCGAGAGGCTGCAAAACTCACCGAAGTGGCCCCGCGGGCCACTTCGGTGACGCTTCAGCTGCTGGCGCGCATCATGTCGCCCTGAAGGCGATGGAGAATCCGCTTCTCCAGCCGGGAAATGTAGCTCTGGCTGATGCCCAGCACGTCGGCCACCTCCTTCTGCGTCATCTCCGGCTGGCCGGACAGCCCGAAGCGCAGGTTCATGATCTTCTGCTCCCGGGGGGACAAGCGCCCCAGCGCCGCGAAGAGCATCTGCTTCTCCGCGTTCTCCTCCATGGAGCGGTAAACCGTGTCCCCGTCGGTGCCCAGCACGTCGGAGAGCAGCAGCTCGTTGCCGTCCCAGTCGGTCTTCAGCGGCTCGTCCAGGGAGACCTCCAGACGGGTGCGGCTGTGGCGGCGCAGGAACATCAATACCTCGTTCTCAATGCAGCGGCTGGCGTAGGTGGCCAGCTTGATCTTTTTCTGCGGATCGAAGGTGTTCACCGCCTTGATCAGCCCGATGGTGCCGATGGAGATCAGGTCCTCCAGCATCACGCCGGTGTTCTCGAACTTCCGGGCGATGAACACCACCAGGCGCAGGTTGTGCTCGATGAGCGTGCGGCGGATCTCCCCGTCGTCCTCCTTCAGGCGGGCCACCAGCGCCTGCTCCTCCTGCAATGTCAGCGGCGCGGGGAGAGGATCCGGCCCGCCGATGTAATACAATTCCGACGGGTTCATCCGGGAGAGCATGGCGGTCAGTTTGTCCCGGGCAATGGCGTACAGACGGAAGGTCATGGCCATAGGGTTCAGCCTCCTTGTCGTTATGATGCAAAGAAAAACGCGTCCTCCGTCAGGCTGGCGGGCAGCAGGGCCTGCGCACCCTCGTAGCCGTCGGGGGACAGGCCCGCCATGGCGCGAACCTCCCGCCATGTATGCCCCGACAGAACCCGGACCCGCTGGGGCCGGAAGATCGCCATCAGCGCGGAGCCCGCTGCCGTCCGCACGCTGATCAGCCGCATGCCTGGCAGCAGCTGACCCGGGGCGGGGAGGGACGTCAGCTTCCGCGCGGCCTGACGGGATACCACAATCACCGGCAGCCCCGTCAGCGGATCCCGCAGGAGATTCCCGGTGTCCACCAGGGCGGTGAGGACCACGGTATGCCCCTGATGCATCAGCTCCACCGTGGCGCAGCAGACGGGCGAAGGCCGGGGCGCGCCGCCGGAGAGCAGGGGCGTCAGGCAGCAGGCCGCCAGCAGGGCCAGGGAGGCGGGCAGCGACAGGCTGTGCATCAGCCGAACGAACCCCGCCATGGCCAGGGACAGCAATAGCGACGCGGCGGGCAGGCGGCGGCGCAGCGCCCGGGGCGCGCCCGGCCAGGCCGTCAGGGGCAGCAGCAGCGTCAGGGGCAGCAGCACCCATCGCAGCCAGGCAAGGGCCAGGACGGCGCAGAGCGTGCATGCCAGCGAGGCCAGGGTCGCCAGGAGCATCAATCGGGCCGGATGCAGCCGCCGCAGCCCGCAGGCCAGGCCGGAGGCGGTCAGCAGGCTCAGCGCGCAGGCGAATTGCTCCAGCGCGTACAGGCACCCGCTGACATGCATGACCATCGCGCTCCCTTCTTGCATGGAGTATAGCGCGGACAGGCAGCGGCCACCGTCGAAGGGCGGCGCGGAAAGTGGCGGAAAATGCGGGAATGTGGTATCATGCCCTCAGGAGGCGAGCAAGCATGCAATTCGGCCCGTATACCATCGAGGTCACCGTGCGGCGGAACTGCCGCCATCTGATCCTGCGCTGCCGGGAGGGGCGGCTGTACCTGTCCGTGCCCCCGCGCACCCCGAAGGCGGCGATCAACGCCTTCCTTTCCGCCCGGACGGACTGGATGGCGGAGCAGCTCAGCCGCACGGCAGCCTACGCGCCGCGGTATACGCCGGGGGAGCGGCATCTGCTGGCGGGGCAGTATGTAGCGCTGGGGGAGAGGGGCGTTCCGGCGGGGGAGAAGGCCTTCCTGAGCTTCCGGGCAAAGCTGCTGGCGGAGGCGGTGCGGACGCTCCTGCCCCTGTGGGAGGCGCGCATGGGCGTGCAGGCGGGGAGCATCCGCTTCCGGGAGATGGTCAGCCGGTGGGGCTCCTGCCAGACGGTCACGGGCCACATCACCTTGAACCTGCGCCTGGGGCTTGTCCCGCCGGAGTGCATGGAGTACGTGCTGGTGCACGAGCTGTGCCACTTGCTGCACCCGGATCACTCAGCGGCGTTCCATGACGAGATGACCTGCCTGATGCCCGACTGGGAGGCGCGGAAAAAGCGGCTGAACGCATTCGACCTGCGGCCGCTGCCGCCCCGGTGATTCACCCCTCCGTTTCCGGGGACATACGCTGTCAGCAGGGAGGCAATTTATGCAAAGATGCATAAAATTGTGCGCTTCCCCTTGACTTCCGGGACGGAGTGTGACAAGATGAGACGTGGCGAAATCTATCGGGCCGACCTTGATCCCGTGGTGGGATCGGAACAGGGAGGAATACGGCCCGTGGTGATTATTCAGAATGATACGGGAAACCAGCACAGCACCACGGTGATCGTGGCGGCGGTGACAACAAGGGACAAGAAGAGCCATCTGCCGGTGCATGTGCCCATTACGGCGGCGGAGAGCGGGCTGAGGAAGGATTCGGTGATCCTGACCGAGCAGCTGCGGACGCTGGAGAAATCCCGGCTGACGCGCTACCTGGGCTGCCTGACGCCCGACGCCATGCGTCGTCTGGACCGGGCGCTGGCGCTGTCCCTGGGCACGGGCATCCCGGCAAAGCAGCAAGGAGGACATGATGACCCAACTGGATAACAATGCGCGCAACACCCGCCTGCGGGAGCAGCTGACAGCCTACGGACAGATGATTGTGGGCTGCCTGATCGGCGGCGCGGCCTACCCGGCCTTCCTGGTACCCAACAACATTGCCCCCGGCGGCCTGACGGGCGTGGCCACCATCCTGAACTACCTGTTCACGGTGCCGGTGGGCATCACCAGCCTTCTGCTGAACATTCCGCTGTTCATCATCGGCTGGAAGGCCATGGGGCGGGTGTTCGTGTTCCGCTCGCTGGTGGCGACGCTCCTGTTCTCGGTGTTCATTGATCTGCTCAAGCTGCAGCCGGTGACCATGGATCCCCTGCTGGGGACGCTCTTCGGCGGGGTGCTGCTGGGCTTCGGGCTGGGGCTGATCCTGAGGGGCGGCGCCACCACCGGTGGCACGGACATGGTGGCCCGGATGGTGCACAAGCGCTTCACCTTCATCACCGTGGGCGCGTTCCTGATGATGATCGACTGCGTGGTGGTGATCGCGGCGGGCATTTTCATCAGCGCAACAGACGCCCTCTATGCGCTGATTTGCATCTTCATTTCCTCCAAGGTGCTGGATATGGTACTGGCGGGCATCAGCGGCAACAAGGCGTGCTTCGTCATTTCGGGCGCCTATGAACGGGTGACGAAGCGGGTGATGACCGAAATGAACCGCGGCGTGACGCTGCTCAGCGCCAGGGGCGCCTACACCGGGCAGGAGCGGCCGGTGGTGCTGTGCGTGGCCAGCCGCGTGGAGGTGGCCCGGATCAAGGACATCGTCCGCGAGGAGGACGAGAACGCCTTCATGTTCATCACCGAGGCCCACGAGGCTTTGGGCGAGGGCTTCTCCAGCCTCAGCGGCGAGCAGTAACGGTGGGGAATGGCAAAAAACTGCGCCCTTTCCTGCAAAAGTTTTTCACAGCATCTTTTCAAACCATGTGAATGCTGATATAATGGACATGGAGCATTTCCATGCTTACAAACATGAGAGGGGAACCAAACCTATGAAGAAGCTCGTTTCTCTTCTGCTGGCGGTCTCCATGCTGCTGAGCCTGGTGGCTTTCGCGTCTGCTGAGGACGCCATCAAGGTTGCCATGGTCACTGACTCCGGCGACATCACCGACCAGTCCTTCAACCAGACCACCTATGAAGCCTGCAAGGCCTTCTGCGAGGCCAATGGCATCGACTTCAACTACTACAAGCCCGCTGCCGACAGCGATCCCGACCGTGTGACCGCCATTGAGAAGGCGATCAACGACGGCTTCAACACCATCGTGCTGCCCGGCTACCTGTTCGGCGCTGCCGTGCAGGAGGTGCAGGACACCTACTCTGATGTGAAGTTCATCTGCCTGGACATCTCTGAGTTCGACCTGGGCGGCGCTCCTGCTGCCAACGTGTTCTCCGCTGTGTATCAGGAAGAGCTGTCCGGCTACATGGCCGGCTACGCTGCCGTGAAGATGGGCTACAAGCACCTGGGCTTCCTGGGCGGCATGGCTGTGCCCGCTGTCATCCGTTTCGGCTTCGGCTTCGTGCAGGGCGCGGACGCTGCGGCTGTGGAACTGGGTATTGCCGATCAGGTGGCTGTGGAGTATGTGTACGGCAACCAGTTCTTCGGCGATGCTGACATCACCGCTGCCATGGATACCTGGTATCAGAACCTGGGCGTGGAAGTCGTGTTTGCCTGCGGCGGCGGCATCTACACCTCTGCTGCCGAGGCTGCTGTGAAGGTCGAGGGCGGCAAGGTGATCGGCGTTGACACCGATCAGTCCGCCATCATCGACAGCTATGCCGAGGGCCTGACCGTGACCTCCGCCATGAAGGGCCTGGCCGCCACTGTCAACACCCTGCTGGCTGAGACCGTTGCCGGCAACTTCGCCAACTACGGCGGTAAGGTGGAGACCCTGGGTCTGGTGTCCGGCGAGGACATGAGCCTGAACTACGTGGCTCTGCCTGAGACCACCCAGTTCTGCGACAGCTTCACTCGCGATGACTATGTGGCGCTGGTGAAGGGCATGGTGGAGGGCACTGTGACTGTGTCCAACGACACCACCGCGATGCCTGCCACCACCATCACTGTGACCGACCACGGCTCCGTGAAGTAAGACTGTCTGCTCCGGGGAAGGACTCGCTCCCTCCCCGGACTTTTGACAAAAGCCCCTGTCTCCCATCAGCAGGAAACGGGGGCTTTTGTCAGAATTGGCGCAGCTGTTGCACGAAAGACGCGCGTGCCCACCCCCGGCGTTGAACCGGGCGCGTCGGCTTTCCCTTCTTTCGGCCGCATGGGTGATATCACCTGCGGCTGACCTCCGTGCCGATTCATGCGTGAAATGTGGGAGGTAAGTTGCTTTGGAAAATCAGTACGCCATTGAGATGCTGGGCATCACCAAAAGGTTCCCGGGTATTGTCGCCAACGACAATATCACCCTGCAGCTGCGCAAGGGCGAAATCCACGCGCTGCTGGGGGAGAACGGCGCGGGCAAGTCAACGCTGATGAGCGTGCTGTTCGGCCTGTATCAGCCTGAGGAGGGCACCATCAAGAAGGACGGCAAGGTCGTCTCCATTGCCGACCCCAACGACGCCACCGCCCTGGGCATCGGCATGGTGCATCAGCACTTCAAGCTGGTGGAGTGCTTTACCGTGCTGGACAATATCATCATGGGCGTGGAGCCGAACAGGTTCGGCTTCCTGCAGAAGAAGGAGGCCCGGCAGAAGGTCAAGGCCCTGTCCGAGCGCTACGGGCTGTATGTGGACCTGGACGCGAAGATAGAGGACATCACCGTGGGCATGCAGCAGCGCACGGAGATCCTCAAGATGCTCTACCGGGACAACGAGATCCTGATCTTCGACGAGCCCACCGCCGTGCTCACCCCCCAGGAAATTGACGAGCTGATGCAGATCATGCGCAACCTGGCTGCGGAGGGCAAGTCCATCCTGTTTATCTCCCACAAGCTGGCGGAAATTATGGCCGTGTCCGACCGCTGTACCGTGCTGCGCAAGGGCAAGTACATCGGCACCGTGGAGACGAGAAACACCACCATGGAAGAGCTGTCCGCCATGATGGTGGGCCGCAACGTCAACTTCCACGTGGAGAAGGCGGACAAGACCCCCGGCGAAACCGTGCTGAAGGTGGAGAACATGACCGTCGCCTCCAAGCTGCACAAGAACAACGCTGTGAAGGATGTTTCCCTGGAGGTGCGCGCGGGCGAGATCGTGTGCATTGCGGGCATCGACGGCAACGGCCAGACGGAGTTCGTCTACGGCCTGACGGGTCTGGAACCCCTGGTCAGCGGGAAGATCACCCTGTGCGGCCAGGATATTACCAAAGCCCCCATCCGCCAGCGCAGCGTCATGGGCATGAGCCATATTCCCGAGGACCGGCACAAGCACGGACTGGTGCTGGACTACTCCCTGGAGGACAACATCGTCCTGCAGCGGTACTTCGAGCCGGAGTTCACCCGGCATGGTTTCCTGCGGCGCAAAAACATCCGCACCTACGCCAACAAGCTGATCGAGCAGTACGACATCCGCTCCGGCCAGGGGGCGGTGACCAAGGCCCGCAGCATGTCCGGCGGCAATCAGCAGAAGGCCATTGTGGCCCGTGAGATCGACCGGGATCCCAGGCTGCTCATCGCCGTGCAGCCCACCCGCGGCCTGGATGTGGGCGCCATCGAGTACATCCACCGGCAGATCGTGGCCGAGCGCGATGCGGGCAAGGCGGTGCTGCTGGTGTCCCTGGAGATGGACGAGGTCATGGACGTGTCCGACCGCATCCTGGTGATGTACGAGGGCGAAATCGTGGGCCAGCTGGATCCCAAGACGACCACGGCGGAAGAAATGGGCCTGTACATGGCAGGCGCCAAGAGGAAGGAGATGTAATCCATGGAGGCCAAGAAACGCACCCCTTTCCTGCGGCAGCCTGCGGTGCAGACGCTGCTGGCGTCGCTGATGTGCATCCTGCTGGGCCTGCTGATCGGCTATATCGTGCTGCTGCTGATCAATCCGGCCGGCGCGTGGGACGCCATTACGGCCATTGTGAAGAATTTCCTGGGCTTTAACCGCACCGCCCTCCAGCTGAAGAACCTGGGCAACACCCTGGTCAAGGCCGCACCGCTGCTGATGTGCAGTCTGTCGGTGCTGTTTGCCTACAAGGTGGGCCTGTTCAACATTGGCGCAGCGGGCCAGTATGTGGCGGGCGCGGGCGCGGCGCTGTACTGCGCGCTGGGGCTGCAGATGCCCTGGTATGTGTGCATGCTGGCCGGCATCATTGCCGGTGCGGTGCTGGGCTGCATCTCCGGTGCGCTCAAGGCTTACCGCAATGTCAATGAGGTCATATCCTGCATCATGCTTAACTGGATCAGCCTGTATGTGGTCAATGCCCTGCTGAGCCTGGTGAAGGATCCCAACAGTCCGGACACCCTGACGCTTTCCAAGGTCAATCCCTCTGCCCTGCTCCCCACCCTGGGCCTGGAAACACTGTTTGCCAACAACAAGTATGTAACCATTGCGCTGCCGCTGGCTGTGCTGCTGGCGGTGGGCGTGTGGGTGCTGCTGGAAAAGACAAAGCTTGGCTACGAGCTGAAGGCCACGGGCCTGAACAAGAACGCTGCCAAGTATTGCGGCATGCGCGAGAAGCGCAACATGATCCTCACCATGGCCATTGCGGGCGGCCTGGCAGGCCTGGGCGCTGCGATGTACTTCCTGTCCGGTTATGGCCGCTGGGTTACGACCCAGTCCTCTGTACCGGCGATGGGCTTCAACGGCATCGCGGCAGCCTTCCTGGGCGGCCTGCATCCCGTTGGCGCCATCTTCTCATCCTTCTTCATCCAGCACATCACCGAGGGCGGCGCCTATGTGGACAAGAGCATGTACAGCTCGCAGATATCGGATCTGATCTCCTCGATGATCATCTATCTGTGCAGCTTCGTGCTGTTCTTCAAGCATTTCCTGAACCGCCGCCTGGATCGCCGGGATGAAAAGGCCCAGAGGAAGGAGGAACAGACCAAATGACGCTTCTGATTCAATACATGCTGATTTTTGCCTCCGTGCTGCTGCTGGTGGCGCTGGGTGGCTGCTTCTCCGAGCATTCCGGCGTGATCAACATCGGCCTGGAGGGCATCATGGTCTTCGGCGCCCTGGGCGGCGCACTGGTGATGAAGTACCTGCCGGACAATGCCAGCGCGGCGACGGTCATCTTCCTGAGTATAGCGGCAGCCATGCTGCTCGGCATGCTGTATTCCCTGCTGCTGGCGGTGGCTGCCATCAACTTCAAGGCGGATCAGACCCTGGTAGGCACGGCCATGAACCTGCTGGGCACAGCGGCAGCCACCGTGTTCGTTAAGGCCATGAACACTGCTGCGGATCCCAACAACGTGTCCTCCATCATCCAGTACATCAATGCCAAGAAGGCCTTCATTGTGGATCTGGGCGGCTTTGAGTTCAACTGGTTCATGCTCCTGGCGCTGATCCTGCTGGTGGTGTCCTACGTGCTGCTGTACAAGACCAAGTTCGGCCTGCGCCTCCAGGCCTGCGGCGAGCATCCCCAGGCGGCGGACTCCGTGGGCATCAACGTGTACAAAATGCGCTACGCGGGCGTGATGATCTCCGGCCTGCTGGGCGGCATCGGCGGCCTGGTGTACATCACCGCCGGTGTGAGCGAGTGGAAGTTTGAGAACGGCGTGGCGGGCTTTGGCTTCCTGGCCCTGGCGGTGATGATCTTCGGCCAGTGGAAGCCCATCCGCATCGCCCTGGCGGCGCTGCTCTTCGGTCTGTTCCGGTCGCTGAGCAACGTGTACACGGGCTTCGACTTCCTGGCCAGCCTGAACATTCCCAGCAGCATCTACAACATGCTGCCCTACATCATCTCCCTGGTGGTGCTGGCCCTGACCAGCGGCAAATCCCACGCCCCCAAGGCGGAGGGCATACCCTACGACAAGGGCTCACGATGACGTGTTGTTTTCCCGGCAAGCGGCCTTCTCCCGGCGGAGAGGGCCGCTTCCTTTTATGCAGGGGGTGTATAACGCTTTGTCGGAATCCGCCATAATCCGCCCGCATACGACAAATATCAAACGAAAAGCGACAGAAAAGGAAAAATGTTCGGAAAATCTCTTGACGCATGGTATCGGTTACGGTATAATAGGGCTGATTTTCCGAGGGGAGGCGAGCGCTGTGTCCAGGCAGATTGTACGAGCGAAGCGTGGATTCAGCGGCGAACCCTGTGAAAATCAACCAGTCTGCAGCTGTGGAAGAGCGTGGCATCATATGTGAATCGCCAGGCTCTTTTCTTGTCCGCAGCGGATGAAAGGATGGCACCATGAAAAAGGTTGCAGTCATCATGGGCAGCGACAGCGATCTGCCCGTGCTCAAGGGAGCCTTTGAGCAGCTGAAGAAGCTGGAGATTCCCTTCGAAGCTCACGTTTATTCCGCGCACCGCACCCCGGCTGAGGCGGCGGCTTTCGCCTCCACGGCCCGGGAAAAGGGCTTCGGCGTGCTGATTGCCGCTGCCGGCAAGGCCGCGCACCTGGCTGGCGCGCTGGCGGCCCAGACCACCCTGCCGGTGATCGGCATCCCGGTGAAGTCCTCCACCCTGGACGGGCTGGACGCGCTTCTTTCCACGGTGCAGATGCCCAGCGGCATGCCCGTGGCCACCGTGGCCATTGACGGCGCGGCCAACGCCGCCCTGCTGGCCGCGCAGATTCTCGCTGTGGAGGACGGGGCTCTGGCTGAAAAGCTCAGCGCCATGCGCAAGGCACAGCACGATGCGGTGATCGCCAAGGACGCCGCGCTGACCATCGACTAATCCCAAAAACACGAACATTCCGGCAACAAGCGACTGGAACGATTTGAGGAGGAGTATTTCCATGAAGAAGCTGCAGCAGCTCTATGAAGGCAAGGCCAAGAAGGTTTTCGCGACGGACGATCCCGATGTGGTGCTGGTGTCCTACAAGGACGACGCCACCGCCTTCAACGGCCTCAAGCGGGGCACCATCACCGGCAAGGGCGTGATCAACAACCGCGTCACCAACTTCCTGATGCAGATGCTGGAGCGCAACGGCATCCCCACCCACTACATCGAGGAGATCTCCGACCGGGAGACCCTGGTGAAGAAGGTGCACATCGTGCCCCTGGAGGTCATCGTGCGCAACATCGCCGCCGGCAGCCTGTCCAAGCGGCTGGGTCTGCCCGAGGGCACCAAGCTGAAGAGCACTGTCATCGAGTACTGCTACAAGGATGACGAGCTGGGCGATCCCATGGTGAACGAGTACCACATCATGGCCATGGGCTGGGTGAGCAAGCCCGTGCTGGATCAGATTGCCGCCTACGCGCTGAAGATCAACCGCCTGCTGTCCGACTACCTGAAGCAGAGCGAGATCGAGCTGATCGACTTCAAGCTGGAGTTCGGCATCACCAGCGACGGCACCCTGGTGCTGGCGGACGAAATCAGCCCCGACACCTGCCGCTTCTGGGACAGCAAGACCCACGAGAAGCTGGACAAGGACCGCTTCCGCCGCGACCTGGGCGGTGTGGAGGACGCCTACCAGGAGATCCTCAAGCGCCTGATGGGGGAGTAAAGATCAATGTTTGACAAGCTGCATGAAGAATGTGGTGTGTTCGGCATTTACCGCCGCAGCGGCGAGGGCGTGGTGGCCGAGGCCTATCATGCGCTCTACGCCCTGCAGCACCGCGGCCAGGAGAGCTGCGGCATCGCGGTGAATGACGACGGCGTGATCACCTGCCACAAGGATGTTGGCCTGGTGACGGATGTGTTCACCAGGGACGTGCTGGAGAAGATGCATGAGGGCCAGATGGCCGTGGGCCACTGCCGCTACGGCACCACCGGCACCCTGAACCGCAACAACGCCCAGCCCATGCTGGTCAATCACCGCAAGGGCGCCATGGCCATCTGCCACAACGGCAACCTGACCAACGCCGCCGAGCTGCGGGACGAGCTGGAGCAGCAGGGCGCCATCTTCCACACCACCTCCGACACGGAGGTCATCGCCTACATCATCACCCAGCAGCGGCTGAAGTGCGGCTCCATCGAGGAGGCCGTCCGGGCCTCCATGCCGATGATTCAGGGCGCGTACTCCCTGGTCATCATGAGCCCCACCAAGCTCATCGCCGCCCGGGATCCCCATGGCTTCCGCCCGCTGTGCATGGGCCATATCGGCGAGGAC
Organism: Eubacteriales bacterium; assembly: GCA_034104265.1. Lineage (GTDB taxonomy): Bacteria > Bacillota > Clostridia > Christensenellales > Aristaeellaceae > UBA11524. The sequence continues at coordinate 11,031 of JAXEEE010000105.1, forward strand.
ATCGTTTTCGCCTCCGAGTCCTGCGCGCTGGACGCCATCGGCGCTACCTTCGACCGGGACATCGAGGCCGGCGAGGTGGTGGTGGTCACCAGGGAGGGCATCCAGTCCTACAAGGCGGAGGGCGCCTGCCACGACGGCATGTGCGTGTTCGAGTACATCTACTTCGCCCGGCCGGACAGCGTGATGGACGGCAGCTCCGTGCATGAGGCCCGTGTGCGGGCCGGTGCGTTTCTGGCCTTGGAGCATCCTGTGCAGGCGGACGTGGTCATCGGCGTGCCGGATTCCGGCCTGGACGCGGCCCTGGGCTATGCCCGGCAGAGCGGCATCCCTTACGGCATCGGCTTTATCAAGAACAAGTACATCGGGCGCACCTTCATCCAGCCCGGGCAGAAGCAGCGGCAAAACGCCGTGCGCATCAAGCTGAATGCCGTCAGCGCCACGGTGAAGGGCAAGCGCGTGGTCATGGTGGACGACTCCATCGTCCGCGGCACCACCAGCGCCCGGATCGTCCGGCTGCTGCGGGACGCCGGGGCCACGGAGGTGCATGTGCGCATGTCCTCTCCGCCCTTCATCCGGCCCTGCTACTTCGGCACGGATGTGGACTCCACCGACAACCTGATCGCCGCTCACCACACCATTGACGAGATCTGCGAGATCATCGGCGCGGACTCCCTGGGCTTCCTGCCCCTGGAGGCCTGCGACAAGCTGGCGGCGGACAGCCACTGTGGCTTCTGCAAGGGCTGCTTCACCGGCGTTTATCCCGTCAAGCCCCCGGAAGAGAAGCAGAAGTACCGCTTCGAGCAGCGGCTGACGGAGAAGGAATAAGCACGGCGGCGTGGTCGGGGTTGCAGCCCCTCCGCGTGTCAATCGTATCCGACGGCTTTGCCGGCGGGGCGGGTCGTTTTCCGCTCTGCGGAAAACATACCTTACACGAGCGAACGGCCGGTCGGCTGGCGCAGCCAGCCGATAAGTAGAGCGAGTGCAAAACTCAAAAAAGTGGCCTCCGCCACTTTTTTGATACGTAAAGGAGAATCATCATGAAGAGCGAGAGCGCAAGCTACAAGGCGGCGGGCGTGGATATTACCGCAGGCTACAAGGCCGTGGAACTGATGAAGCAGCATGTGGCCCGCACCCTGACCTCCGGCGTGGTGGACGGCATCGGCGGCTTCGGCGGCCTGTTTGAACTGGATACCCAGGGCATGGAACGCCCCGTGCTGGTCAGCGGCACCGACGGCGTGGGCACCAAGCTCAAGATCGCCATGCTGTTGGATCGGCACGATACCATTGGCATCGACTGCGTGGCCATGTGCGTCAACGACGTCATCTGCTGCGGCGCGAAGCCTCTGTTCTTCCTGGACTACATCGCCTGCGGCAAGAACGTGCCGGAGAAGATCGCTAGCATCGTGGCGGGCGTGGCGGAAGGTTGCGTCCAGGCGGACTCCGCGCTCATTGGCGGCGAGACCGCCGAGCATCCCGGCATGATGCCTGACGACGATTACGACCTGGCGGGCTTCTCCGTGGGCGTGGTGGATAAGAAGCGCATCATCGACCGGGATACCATGCAGCCCGGCGACGTGATGATCGCCCTGCCCTCCTCCGGCGTGCACTCCAACGGCTTCTCCCTGGTGCGCAAGGTGTTCGGCATTGGCCAGGGCGGCGAGAACCGCACCTACCCCGAGCTGGACAAGTCCCTGTGGGACACCCTGCTCACCCCCACGAAGATTTACGTCAAGCCCGTCATGGCCCTGCTGAAGGAAATCCAGCCCCGGGCCATCAGCCACATCACCGGCGGCGGCTTCTATGAGAACATTCCCCGCGGCCTGAAGGAGGGCTGCTGCGCCCGCATCCGCAAGAGCGATGTGCGCGTGCTGCCCATCTTCGACATCATCGCCCGGGAGGGCAGCATCCCCGAGCGCGACATGTACAACACCTACAACATGGGCGTGGGCATGACCATCACCGTGGCGAAGGAGGACGCCGACCGCGCGCTGGAGATCCTCCGTGCCAACGGCGAAGAGGGCGCGTACATCCTCGGCGAGATCGTTGCAGGCGAAAAGGGCGTGGAACTGTGGTAAGAGCGGCGATTCTGGTGTCCGGCGGCGGCACCAACCTGCAGGCCATCATCGACGCGAAGGCCGCGGGGAAGATTCCCTCGGCGGAGCTGGCGCTGGTGATCGCCTCCAACAGCAAGGCCTATGCCCTGACCCGTGCGGCGAACGCGGGCATTCCCGCCATCGTGCTGCACAAGGAGAAGGACGAGAGCCTCGACGCCTATGGCGAGCGGATGCTTAAGGCCCTGCGGGAGTACCGCATCGACGTGGCAGTGCTGGCGGGGTTCCTGACCATCCTGCCGGAGAACGTCATCCGCGCCTACGACCACCGGATCCTCAACATCCACCCCAGCCTGATCCCTTCCTTCTGCGGCAAGGGCTTCTACGGGCTGAAGGTGCATGAGGCGGCCCTTCAAAAGGGCGTGAAGGTTACCGGCGCGACGGTGCATTTTGTCAACGAGATCCCCGACGGAGGCGACATCATCGCCCAGAAGGCGGTGGAGGTGCTGCCCGGGGACACCCCGGAGATCCTCCAGCGGCGGGTGATGGAGCAGGCCGAATGGCTGCTGCTGCCCCAGGCCCTGGAGGACGTGGCCCGCTCCCTGAAGTAAGCACGTTACGGAGGAAGATACCATGCAGACCGTGGATTTCTACAAGGCCCTTTCCGCCAACGAGTACCCCGGCCGGGGCATCATGCTGGGCCTGGACGACAAGGGCGAGAACGCCGTGATCGTCTACTTCATCATGGGCCGCAGCGTCAACAGCCGCAACCGCGTCTTTGTGGAAAAGGACGGCGGCATCATCACCCGTGCCTTTGACGAGAGCAAGATGGTGGATCCCCACCTGATCATCTACGCCCCCGTGCGGGTGCTGGAGGGTGGCAGGACCATCGTTACCAACGGCGACCAGACCGACACCGTCTATGACTTCATGGCGGATGGCCGCACCTTCGAGGATGCGCTGCGCACCCGCACCTTCGAGGATGATGCGCCCAACTTCACCCCCCGCATTTCCGGCGTGGTGGAGGCGGGAGAGGGCAAGGCCGGCTACAAGCTGTCTATCCTCAAGAGCGACAACGGCGACGAGAGCAGCGTGCAGCGGTTCTTCTTCGACTACTGCCAGCCCAGGGCGGGGGTGGGTCACTTCATCCACACCTACCGCTGCAACGGTAATCCCATTCCCTCCTTCGAGGGCGAGCCTGAGCGGGTGAGCATCGCGGGGGACATCGACGAGATCACCCGCAATGTGTGGGAGAGCCTGAACCAGGACAACAAGGTGAGCCTGTTCGTGCGCACCATCAACATCCACACCGGCGAGACCGCCACCCGCATCATCAACAAAAACAACTGACCCCAGGGAATCGCGCCAGCGGAAACGGGTCAAGGGGCGATGCCCCTTGCGCGGGGTGCAGGGGTGGCGTCAGCCCCTGCCGGCGTCACGGCAACGACACACAAGGAGGATCCCCATGGCAACGGAACTGGAACTCAAGTATGGCTGCAACCCGAACCAGAAGCCGTCCCGCATCTTCATGGAGCAGGGCGAGCTGCCCATCACCGTCCTCAACGGCAAGCCCGGCTACATCAACTTCCTGGACGCGCTCAACGGCTGGCAGCTGGTCTGCGAGCTGAAGCGGGCCACGGGCCTGCCTGCGGCGGCCTCCTTCAAGCACGTGAGTCCCGCGGGCGCGGCAGTGGGCGTACCGCTGGACGATACCCTGCGTCAGATTTACTTCGTGGGGGATCAGGAGCTGTCCCCGCTGGCCTGCGCCTATGCCCGGGCCCGGGGTGCTGACCGCATGTCCTCCTTCGGCGACTGGATCGCCCTGAGCGACGAATGCGACGCTTCCACCGCCCGGCTCATCAAACCCGAGGTGTCCGACGGCATCATCGCCCCCGGCTATTCCGAGGAAGCCATGGCCATCCTCAGGGCCAAGAAGAAGGGCAACTACAACATTGTTCAGATTGATCCTGCCTACCGCCCCGCCCCCGTGGAGCGCAAGCAGGTGTTCGGCGTGACCTTCGAGCAGGGGCGCAATGAGTTCGTCATTGACAACGACCTGCTGACCAACATCGTCACCGAGAACAGGGAGCTGCCCGAGGAGGCCAAGCGCGACCTGGTCATCGCCCTGATCACGCTGAAGTACACGCAGTCCAACTCCGTGTGCTACGCCAAGGGCGGGCAGGCCATCGGTATCGGCGCGGGCCAGCAGAGCCGCATCCACTGCACCCGCCTGGCGGGCCAGAAGGCGGACAACTGGCTGCTGAGGCAGCATCCCCGGGTACTGGCGCTGCCCTTTGTGGACAAGATCGCCCGCCCCGACCGGGACAACACCATTGACGTGTTCATTTCCGATGATCCCGACGAGGTGCTGGTGGAGGGCCGCTGGCAGCGGTTCTTCAAGGAGAAGCCCGCCCCCCTCACCCGGGAGGAGAAGCGCGCCTGGCTGGATCAGCAGACCGGCGTGGCCCTGGGCAGCGACGCGTTCTTCCCCTTTGGGGACAACATCGAGCGGGCGCACCGCTCCGGCGTGAGCTACGTGGCGCAGCCCGGCGGCTCCATCCGCGACGACAACGTGATTGAGGTCTGCAACCTGTACAACATGGTCATGGCCTTCACGGGCATGAGACTTTTTCATCATTGACCAGGGGCGCTGCCCCTGGACCCTGCCAGAGGGGTTTCACCCCTCTGGACTCCCATTCGGGCGGGCCGACGCCAGGCTCCTCCGATGCGGGGTCACGTCGCGCGGAGGGCGCGGCGCGACGCGGAACATGGGGCATGGGAACCTGCGGATATGGATGTTCCCTCCGGCGAATGCAATTCGCTGGCAATGGGATTCTTAAGGGGCGATGCCCCTTAAGCGGAGGTACAGGAGGCGGAGCCTCCTGCCTCGTGACGAAGGAGAATAAGCAATGAAGGTACTGATTGTGGGCGGCGGCGGCCGCGAGCATGCCATCGCCACGAAGATTGCGGAGAACCCCACCGTGGAGAAGCTCTACGCGGCCCCCGGCAACGGCGGCATGGCCTCCATCTGCGAGCTGGTGCCCCTCAAGGCCACGGACGTGGAGGGCATCGTTGCCTGGGCGAAGGACAACGCCATTGACTTTGTGGTGGTGGCCCCGGACGATCCGCTGTGCCTGGGCATGGTGGACGCCCTGAAGGCCGTGGGCATTCCCGCCTTCGGGCCGGAGAAGAACGCCGCCGTTATCGAGGGCAGCAAGGTCTTCTCCAAGAACCTGATGAAGAAGTACGGCATCCCCACCGCCGCCTACGAGACCTTCGACGATTACGACGCGGCGGTTGCCTACCTGGAGAACGCCAGCTACCCCATCGTGGTGAAGGCGGATGGCCTGGCCCTGGGCAAGGGCGTGCTGATCTGCCCGGACAAGGCTTCTGCGGTGGAGGCTGTGGCCTCCATGATGAAGGAAGCGAAGTTCGGCGCGTCCGGCGCACGGGTGGTCATTGAGGAGTTCCTCACCGGGCCGGAGGTCAGCGTGCTGGCCTTCACCGACGGCAAGGTGGTCAAGCCCATGGTGTCCAGTATGGATCACAAGCGGGCGCTGGATCACGACGAGGGCCTGAACACCGGCGGCATGGGCACCATTGCCCCCAACCCCTGCTACACGCCCGAGCTGGCGGAGCGGTGCATGAAGGAGATCTTCCTGCCCACCATCGCCGCCATGAACGCCGAGGGCCGCACCTTCCGGGGCTGCCTGTACTTCGGCCTGATGATGACGGAAAGCGGCCCCAAGGTCATTGAGTACAACTGCCGCTTCGGCGACCCGGAGACGCAGGTGGTGCTGCCCCTGCTCAAGAGCGACCTGCTGACCATCATGCAGTCCACCGTGAACGGCACCCTGGCGGACACCCCCGTGGTGTTTGACGAGGGCGCGGCCTGCTGCGTGGTGCTGGCCAGCGGCGGCTACCCCGTCAGCTATAAGAGCGGGTACCCCATCTCCGGCCTGGAGGAGGCGGGCAAGACCGCCACGGTGTTCCATGCGGGCACGAAGCTGGCAGACGGGCAGATCGTCACCGCCGGCGGCCGGGTGCTGGGCGTGACTGCCACGGCGCCCACCCTGCCCGAGGCCATCGACCGGGCCTACGCTGCGGCGGAGAAGATCACCTTCACCGACAGGCACATGCGGCACGACATCGGCCAGCGGGCGTTGAAGGCCCTGTAAGAGGAGGTTTATCATGAGCGTCAAGCGCATTTACGTGGAGAAGAAGCCGGAATACGCGGTGGAGGCAAAGCAGCTTTTGTGGGAGATCCGCCATATTCTGCTGATCAAGTCCATCACCGGGCTGCGGATGCTGAACCGCTACGATGTGGAGGGCGTGGCCGACGCGCTGTATGAGCAGTGCAGGCCCATCGTCTTCTCTGAGCCCCAGGTGGACGATACCTACGATACCCTGCCCGAGGGCGGCAAGGCTGTCTTTGCGGTGGAATACCTGCCCGGCCAGTACGACCAGCGGGCCGCCTCCTGCGAGGAGTGCATCCAGCTGGTGGGCCAGTGCGACCGGCCCACGGTGCGCTCCGCCCGGGTGTACATCCTGGAGGGCGACTTCACCGAGGACGAGCTGGCCCGGGTGAAGAAGCACGTCATCAACCCCGTGGAATCCCGGGAGGCCTCTCTGGAAGAACGTACCACCCTGCAGCAGCAGTATGATACCCCCGACCATGTGGAGACCCTCCGCGGCTTCACGAAGATGACCGCCGAGGAAGTGGATGCCTTCGTGAAGAAGTACGGCCTGGCCATGGACGACGACGACCTGGCCTTCTGCCGGGACTACTTCGCCAGCGAGGATCGCGACCCCACGCTGACGGAGATCCGCATGATCGACACCTACTGGTCGGATCACTGCCGCCACACCACCTTCCTGACCACCATTGACGATGCGAAGATCGAGAAGGCTGCGGTGGAGAAAGCCTTCCAGCGATACCTCAACGCCCGGGAGACCGTCTACGGCCAGCGGGTGGCCCAGAAGCCCGTGAACCTGATGGACATCGCCACCATGGGCGGCAAGTACCTGCGCAAGATCGGCCAGACCCCCAACATTGACGTGAGCGAGGAGATCAACGCCTGCTCCATCAAGATCGACGTGGACGTGAACGGCGTCAGCGAGCCCTGGCTGCTCATGTTCAAGAACGAGACCCACAACCATCCCACGGAGATCGAGCCCTTCGGCGGCGCGGCCACCTGCATCGGCGGCGCCATCCGCGACCCGCTCTCCGGCCGGGCCTATGTCTATCAGGCCATGCGCGTCACCGGCTGCGGCGATCCCCGCACCCCCATGGACGAGACGCTGGCGGGCAAGCTGCCCCAGCGCAAGCTGGTGACCACTGCCGCTGCGGGTTATTCCTCCTACGGCAACCAGATCGGCCTGGCCACGGGCCTGGTGGACGAAGTGTATCATCCCGGCTACGCCGCCAAGCGTCTGGAGATCGGCGCGGTGGTAGGCGCGGCCCCGGAGAAGAACGTCCGCCGTGAGGCTCCTGTCCCCGGGGACAAGATCGTGCTGCTGGGCGGGCGCACGGGCCGCGACGGCTGCGGCGGCGCCACCGGCTCCTCCAAATCCCACAAGCTGGAGTCCATTGAGACCTGCGGCGCGGAGGTGCAGAAGGGCAACGCCCCCACCGAGCGCAAGCTGCAGAGGCTGTTCCGGGACGGCGAGGTGACCCGGCTCATCAAGCGCTGCAACGACTTTGGCGCGGGCGGCGTGAGCGTGGCCATCGGCGAGCTGGCCGACGGCCTGCTCATCGACCTGGACAGGGTGCCCAAGAAGTACGACGGCCTGGACGGTACGGAGCTGGCCATTTCCGAGTCCCAGGAGCGCATGGCCGTGGTGCTGGATCCCGCGGACGTGGACGCCTTCCTGGCGGCGGCGGAGCGGGAGAACCTGGAGGCCACGGTGGTGGCGGAGGTCACTGCCGAGCCCCGGCTGCGCATGACCTGGAAGGGCGCGACCATCGTTGACCTGAGCCGTGAGTTCCTGAACAGCAACGGCGCGGAGAAGCACACCACCGTTCAGGTGCCCGAGGACGCTGTGACCCAGGTGCCCTTCGCGGGAGAAACCGTGTCCGAGAAGTTCGCGGCCATGGCGGGCAGCCTGAACATCTGCTCCAAGCAGGGCCTGAGCGAGCGCTTCGACGCCACCATCGGCGCGGGTACGGTGCTGATGCCCTTCGGCGGGAAGAAGCAGCTGACCCCCAACCAGACCATGGTGGCGAAGCTGCCCGTGCTGGAGGGCGTGACGGACACCGTGTCCGGCATGGCCTACGGCATGCACCCGGAACTGCTGGAGCAGTCTCCCTACGAGGGCAGCTACCTGGCGGTGATCGAGAGCGTGACGAAGCTGGTGTGCGCGGGCTTTGACTACAAGCAGGCGTACCTGACCTTCCAGGAGTACTTCGAGCGCATGACTGCCGATCCCAAGCGCTGGGGCAAGCCCTTCGCGGCGCTGCTGGGCGGCTTCGACGCGCAGCTGGATCTGAACATCGCGGCCATCGGCGGCAAGGACTCCATGTCCGGCACCTTCGAGCAGATGGACGTACCGCCCACGCTGTGCTCCTTCGCGGTGGCCCCCGGCAAGGCCAGCGAGGTCATTTCCCCCGAGTTCAAGGAAGCCGGCCACAGCATCCGCCTGGTGGCCTGCGATCCCCACGATACCCCCGCTCTGACCGCCAACTACGAGGCGGTGCGCAAGGGCATCCTGGACGGTACCATCGTGGCGGCCTGGGCGCTGGGCCTGGGCGGCGTGGCAGAGGGCCTGTTCAAGATGGGCATGGGCAACGGCATCGGCACCCGCATTGACGATGATTACGATGGCGACCTGTTCGCCCAGCAGATCGGCGGTATGCTGATCGAGTGCGCCGCTGAGTGCGACCTGGGCAGCAAGGTGGGCGATACCATCCCCGACTGGGCGCTGGAGTACGAGGGCGACCGCATCGACCTCAATCCCATGCAGGAAATTTACGAGGGCAAGCTGGAGAAGGTGTTCCCCTACCGGGGCCATGCGGGCGAGACCACCGAGGCCTTCACCTGCCTGACCACCGAGCGGGTGAAGCCCACCGCGTCCATCGCCAAGCCCCTGGCCTTCATCCCCGTGTTCCCCGGCACCAACTGCGAGTATGATACCGCCCGGGCGGTGGAGCGCGCCGGCGGCAGGGCGGAGATCCTGGTCATCAACAACCTGAGCCCCGAGGCCATCACCGAGTCCATCCGCAAGGCCGCGGAGATGATTGCCCGCAGCCAGATGATCGTGCTGCCCGGCGGCTTCTCCGGCGGCGACGAGCCCGACGGCTCCGCCAAATTCATCACGGCCTTCTTCCGCAACCCCGCCATGAAGGACGCGGTGGCTGACCTCCTGGAGAAGCGCGACGGCCTGATGCTGGGCATCTGCAACGGCTTCCAGGCGCTGATCA